>CAYNDM010000005.1:0-12613 GCA_964395265.1 uncultured Bacteriovoracaceae bacterium | reverse complement strand
CCTCTAGCCCGGGTTCTGCGCGAAGTGAAGATCCTGCGCCGGTTCACGGATCAGGAGCTGGGAATGCTGCTCCGGCTGGGCGAAGTCGTCGAATGCGAGGCCCATACCAATATCGTGATCGAAGGCGAGCCTTCGTGGGGACTCTACCTGATCCTCGAAGGCATGGTCGGAATCTTCAAGACCAACAAGCTCAGTGGAGACATGTTCGAGGTCGGCCAGCTGAAAGGCGGTAGCTTTTTCGGGGAGATGTCCCTGATCGACAATCATCCGCGATCGGCGACCGTCCGTGCCGCGACCGACGCCAAGTTGTTCTACCTGTCCAAAGACAAGTTCATGGGCCTGATCGATCAATCCGTGGACCTGAAGCTTCGATTCTATGAAACCTGCGTCCAGGACCTGGTGGGACGCCTGCGGGAACTGGATGAGAACTACGTGATCAGCCAGTACCAGCTCTGGAAGGTCGCGATCACAGGAGAGGCAGCTTGAGTGCGAGTATCAGCCCGAACAGGAGAGGCAGCTCGAATGCGAGGACCAACCCGAACAGGAGAGGCAGCTTGATATGAATCTTTCGTCACTCTTCGGAGTTATGTTCGGAATCGGCGTCATGTACGCCGCTCTCAGAACTACGACCGACAACATGAGCTTCTTTCTGGACATGCACGGCATCCTGATCGTCGTGGGCGGCACCGCGGCGGCCGCGAGCATCAGCTTCCCACTGGGCAAGCTCTTCGCGCTTCTCAAGGTTTTCATCCTCAGGGTGTTGGGCCGAAATAAGGTGGATTATCAGGGGACGATCGCCCAGATCCTGGAGCTGCACAAGAAAGCCGGCTCGGGAGTCACCGCACTGAACGAGGTAATCCCCCAGATCAAGCATCCGTTTCTGAAGGAAGCCGTTAGCCTGGTCGCTTCGGGTGTCATGTCTGAGAAGGAGGTCCGAGAGGCTCTCGAGCAGCGTCTCAAGACCACCGAGACGGTCTATCTGCATGAAGCCAATATGTTCCGGACGATCGGTCGATACCCTCCGGCATTCGGTCTCCTGGCAACGACACTTGGCATGATCGCGGTTCTTCAGAAGATCGGCGAGCCGAACAGCCAGAAGCTCATCGGTCCTGCCATGTCGATCGGCCTGATCGGGACACTTTACGGGATCGCGCTCGCCAACCTGGTATTCACTCCGATCGCCGAAAATCTGACCGAGAGGACGCAGGAGGAAATCGCGCTTCGCAGGATCATTGTCGAGGGCGCTGTCCTTCTGAAGTCGCAGGTCAATCCGATGGCCATGCGCGAGGCCCTCAATTCCTACCTTCTTCCCAAGGACCGAGTGGTCCGAGGTGGAAAGAAAGCCGCCTGACCCATGTCCCTCGATCGGTTCCTCAAAAAGGCGAAGGCCATCGAGGAAGCCAACGTCAAGCGCAAGGAGGAGAAAAAGCATGCTCCCGAAGCGCACGACGAATCCAATTGGCTCGTTTCTTACGCCGACATGATGACCCTGCTCTGCGGGTTCTTCATCATGATGTTCAGCATGTCCTCGCTCGACCAGCCCAAGTTCGAAGCGATAAAAGAATCCGTCGCCCATCAGTTCGGCGGAAAGTACGAATCTCCAACGAAAGAGCTCGCGAAGTTCGTCTCGCAGATCCTTCAAGAGGCGGGAGTCGACAAGAACGCAGTCGTCAAATCCGATCCGCTCGGCGTCTCGGTGGTATTCCAATCCGCGGTTTTCTTCGACACCTTGAGTTCGGAAGTACGCAACGAGGGCAGCGTGATCCTTTCAAAGCTCATCGCCGGGATCCAAACGAAACAGGCAGAGCTGAAGAAAAAGTATCGCATCGTCATCGAAGGTCATACCGATGGCAGGCCCATCGTCGCTGGAATTTATCCATCGAACTGGGAGCTCTCGGCGGCGCGCGCCGCTCGCGTGGTGAGGATGTTCCTAGGCGGAGGATTTTCTCCGAAGGACCTCGTGGCGATCGGATACGCGGATACGCATCCGGAGGCGCCCGATCGGACACCCGCAGGCATATGGGACGAGGAGGGCCTGGCGAAAAACCGCCGTGTTGTGGTGAGGATTCTCGAGCCAAACGTGGATTCGATCCCCACTCCGCAAACGGGCAATGGATTGGTCGAAGAAAACAGAGCAGCGGGGACGTCAGTGTCCGCACCAGAGGCGTCCGCAGAGTCTTCGGCGCCCAATGCGGTTCATGCAGCTAGTACCCCTGGTGCAACTTCGGCGGACAATCGGGGAATTGCTTCCGCTAACGTTCATGGAGCACCTCCGCCAACAAATCAGGGCGTAGCTTCGGCCACCACTCCGGCTACCACCCCAACTTATCATTCTGGTCCACAAACGGCGGCGCCGATAAGCCAAACGGCCGTACAGCCCACCGGACAACATCCAAAGACGCGAGACTAAACTTGGGTTTGGATTCTAACGCTTTGGACTCCAAGGTCAGGATTCCAAGCAAACCAAACGAGGGACGAAATCATCGGATGATGCTCACTGCACCTCCGGCGTCGGAGGTTCGTCAAACAAGAGCTCCACCTCCGACACCGATAATTTCGGGGACGAACATCCCACCCCCAAACATCGAAAATCCCTGAGACGGACGCCTCGCCTTCCCCAACCTCTCCCAACGCCTTAACCCCACTCACCCCAAACCCTACCCTACTAGGCATGTTCTGCCCATTGACCGCACGACGGCTGCAGTTGAACCTGGAATCTGGGGGGAAACGTCCATGCGTTGGAACTGTCCACATTGCAGCGTCGCTCTCGCAGTACCTAGCGACAAGCTCACGAATTCCTGGTCCTTTGCTCGCTGCTACAGCTGCGGCGGGTTCGCACTTGTGAGAAAATCCCAGGCCGACCAGGCCTCGGGCGAGGATACAGGCACGGATCTGAACATGAACACAAACCCAAGCCTCGGAATGGCTGCGAATATAAGCCTAGCCACGGACGCCCACACTAACGCCGCTCATGCCACTCACACAGACGCCGCTGCTGACACAAACGCAGCCACCGACATGAGCATGGACACGGGCGCACCTGAAATTCTTCCTGGAACCATGGATACCGATCTCAAACCCATGCACCGCTTCCCGAAGCGCTTCGCTCCTCGAATGGATGTTCGGGCTGTCAAGCAAGGTCCAAGCACCGCGACTTTGGCCCAGGCCGACGAGCCCGCTGCTCAATTCGGGTCTGAAGGCGATCTGGCTAGACCCTCCGGATTCTCCCCAATGCTTGAGAATGCAAAACCCGAAATTCCAGATCCGCTGCAAGACCTGGAGGAGAGCTACACCCCGGAGCCGACTTCTGCTTTCTGGAAGATTTCGCTCACCCCCCATCGCCTTCGCAATCTGATGAACCTCGGAATCGCCCTGGCACTGGCTTCGGCAGTGGGTTCGGGCGTTTATCTCTACCATCAGGGGCGTGCGCTCTGGGAGAAAGCTGGAACCGAACTTTCACGAAACGGCTCGCGCATCGAGAGGTCCCTCGAAAAGAGCTTATCCAAACTTCCAGAGCAGAACGCCTCAACCACCGCCCAATCCGGCTCGAGCCTGGCCTCTTCTCGTGCGGCGGCCGTTCCCTCCAATGCAATGCCCGCGGCTTCTAACTCAAAAGGCGCGCCTCAGCGCCCGGGGCTCGCCCTAGGTAATCCAAATGCCGACCAGCGCCCAATACCAGCCCACGCAAATGCCGACCAGCGCCCAACGCTAGCCCACGCAGGCTCCAAACCCATCTCCGACCAGGTCCATCATCAAGCCATGGCCCCGAACCGCTCACCCGCCGTCGAGCGACCTGCGCTGCTGATGATCAAAAGCAAAGTTCCCAATGGCTCGCTTCGGGCAGGCCCTGGCACCGAATTCAAGCTCGTCGGAATCGCCGATCCGGTCCGAAACTATCTAGTCGTTGACTGGAAGGATCGTTGGTTCAAGATTATCCTGGATGATCCGAAAAATACTGCATGGATTCGCAACGACCTGGTCGAGTTAGCGACTGATGACTTCCAGCCTTGACTGAGCGGACAATGAAATCATCGACAGCGACTCGCCCTGACAGAGTGGACGATGAAGCCCTCGACAGCGACTCGCCCTGGCAGGACCACGTGCGACTGGCCGCCGTATTCCACCAACAAGACCGAACAACATGAATAAAAATGCGAGCTGAACCATGAGCCCCAAGGCCTATTCCCACGACGTATCCAAATTCTTCAACGGAAAACGAATGCGGTGGCTGCCCCTCTATCGGCGCCTGATCGCGCGGCTGGCCACGATCCCCGCGCTGGACATCGCGGCCCGGGCCGACGCGCTCGCGATTCGTCACGATGGAGAGAGTCAACAAACTATCGGTCAGATCCGAGTGGGAACCGAAGGGATCGAAATCGGCCTTCGTCTCTCGCGCGCGGCCCTGAAATCGCGACGGCTCAAACCCTCCAATCGCAGACCCTTGTACATCACCCACCGGGTGACGATCTCCTCGCCGGGCGAGATCGACGACGAACTGGTCACCTGGATCAAGGCCGCGAACCAGCGGGCTCGCAACGCCAAACGTCGATCCGCTTAGCCAGGTATCCGCTCCTGCGACGCTCGAGCTTCGATCGCAATTCGCAATGCGCATCGCGGAACCCAGGTCCCGCGTCGTAACGATTGTCCGCGACGAAGAGCACTGGCGAAAGAAGCTTTGGCCAATCCGGTCCCGCCGCATCCGTCACTGAAAGCTCCGGCCACTCATCGCGCTGCTTGAGATCCCGGGGCACCAAGGCGACTCGATTGGCATTCCTCAGGGCGAACGCCGCTTGCGAAGCGGTCTGGTAACGAGAGGCGAGTACGGGCAGATCTCCTTCGATCCCTTGCTTGACCAGGAACTCTCCCAATTCGCTCCAGCCGTACATATCATTGGTCACATCCCACCGAGGATCAGGCTCCTGCCCGGTGATCGCGGCCCCCAGACGGGATCCGATAGGAAAATGACAGAGCACCAGAGCCAGGATCAGGAGCGGAATCCCGTAGCCAGTCTGAAGCCGCGCCCAGCGGGAATCGAGCCCGCTCGTCCAGGCCAGACCCATTCCAAGCGCCACCGGGAACCAGACAACGAAAGCCCAGTGGGCTTTGAACTCCGACCAGGCCGGCTGAAGGCAAAAAACGGCGAACCCGGGAAGAATCCAGACAAGCAGATATCGATTAGCGCGCACCAAAGAAGGGCGGCTCCCCGCTTCCACGCTTTTCGCCCGCCGAAGAATTTGAGCAAGGTAAGCCAAAAGAAATGGACCCGCCAGCACGGCTTGGATGACCCAGAACCTCGCATAGCGGATTCCGGAAAAGCCCGCTCCACCATGTCGATCGCGGAACTGGTAGAGAAGAGCTCCCCACTCGTGCCGCATATTCCAAACCAGAACGGGAATCGCAGCCAGGATCGTGCCCGCGACCAACGCCCCGCAACCCAGAAGGCGCGCTCTGGGAGTTCCCCAGATCAAAATAGAGAGGCCCGCCGATCCGATCGCCAGGATGCCGGAGAATTTGGAAAGCAAAAGCAGGCCGGAAGAAAGAAGCATCATCCCGTAAAGCGATCCGCGCCGATCGGTTCCGGACTCGAAGCAAAGCTCCCAAGTCGTCACGAAAAGAAGCATCCATCCCCCGAGCAGGGGAAGATCGGGGACCATCATCCAGGAAGCGCCGAAAAATCCTGCAAAAGAAAGAAGAGCCAAAGCGCCTCGCCCCAAGCGATCCCGGGACCCTCCAGCCAGGGTCATCCAATGGAGGCCCAACCCCAGCACCAGCGCCGAAAAAAAAGCGGCAGGAAGCCTGACCAGGCCAGAGGAAGGCTCACCGCCGTTCACCCACCCGAAGAGCGACTCCGCAGCGGCGATCACCCAAGCGACCGCGGGAGGATGAAACGCGTAGCCCAGAGCAGGCCTTTGCGCCAAAACCCAATAATATGCCTCGTCATCGGTCAAGCCGAGCAGGGATCCATGGACCAGATAGGCGATGAGAAGAATCGCCGGAATCCAGAAGACAAAGGATCTCGATATGCCGAGTTTGAGGAAAAAAGTCATAAGGTGAAACCTTTCGCACAGCATACCCCGCCTCGACCAGCTTGGCGAGATCCCGCGCTGCGGTGACCGCATTGCAGGACAAGTAAGCGATTCGCGCGGGACGCACCTCGGATCGAAGCCATTCGACGACTTCGGCCTCAAGGCCCGTCCTGGGAGGGTTCACGAAGGCGAGAAGCCGTCCGGAATCAGCAGAGCGCTCTTGAATCCAAGCGTTCACCTGGGGAATCCGCTCCGAACAACGGCCTTGATAGTACAAGGCTTCGGGTACGTTCAACCTCCCGAGCCGTACTGCCTCCCCTCCCAGTTCCACTGCGACCACCTTCGCCTGTCGATCTATCCAGCGTCGAAGCGAAACTCCCGATCCCGAATACAGGTCGATGACAGCATCGAAACGACACGGATCGAGAAATACCTCCGCCTCATCGAGCGCGTGAGCGTGAAGCGTGGGGAGAACCTGTTGGAAGCTCGCGGGCCCGAATCGATGGTCTCGTCCTCGCAACTGAATACTGCACACTTCCTCGCCCCAGAGACGCGACCATCCCTTGGATGAGAAAACCCGTTCTCCGGCCGAAGGATTGAAATTGATCAGGATGCCCCTGAGCCCGGCCTTCTCAAGCTCGCTCGCATGTGGGTCCCAGGCGAGCTGACGGGCTTTGGACTTCACGACCAAGGTCGCGATGGGACCCGTGATCACGAGAAAAACCAATGGCAGCTCGGTGGGGCCGGGCAGCGTTCCAGAGAAAAAGCGGATCGCGCGTCGGACCCCTTCCGAATGAACAGGACACTCGGGGATCGCGACGAATTCTTTCTCCCTGGGGACTTTTTCTCCACGACTCTTCTCTCCATAGCTTGGACTGCGGCCCAGACCACCACGCGGGTGGCCGCTTAGATCACCGCTCGAGTGGCCGCCCACATCACTGCCCGGACCACCGCTCGCATGACTGCCCACATCACCGCGCGGATGACCACCCAAACCTCCGTCCGCGTCACCGCTCGGGCGAACGGCCGGGCTCGCTCTCAGGACACCGAACTCCCAGTGCGACCGATCCTCGCTCCAAACCGCGCGAAGGCAAACCTTATCGCGATACGCCCAGCGCGATTCTCCTTCGAGCGATTGGACGTCGGCCAGCACGCCCTTCCAGGGAGCCAGGACCCTGGTCAGATATTCCTTTTTGAGAGAGAGGCTCTCAGCCCGCGAAAGCTCCCGATGCGAGCAGGCGGGACAGCGCTCAACGCAGCCCGAGCGAAGCATACTCCGGCATCTTGAACGTGATCATTGAGTGGATGCCTGATTTGAACCCGTTCCAGTAACGCATGGCCTTGCGAGGGTCCGCCGACGGCAGCTCCAGCGTGAGCGTTGGGATGCCCATCTCCTGTCCCGCGAAATTACCAAGGGAACCGGGGAAAAACCCTCCATGAATGGCCTTCAGGCGCTTGCGAAGCTTCAGGCACTCCTGGACATATTCCCGCGGGAACTTATCGAGCGTCAAAAGGTTCGGGCCGTCGTAATCCATGAAATTCAATGGAGCATGAACCGATAGGATCTTGTGCGGACGCACCCGCTTGATCAGATCCTCCTGGAAAAGAGTTTCCGGCTCGGAGGACGGCGCCGCTCCCGGATAACGGCGGGGATTGGATTTGAACTTCGATTTCCAAGCCTGAAGCGCCTTATCGTGCCAATCCTTCGTGGGGAAATTCCGATTCACGTCCACGCCTCGCGCGTTCGTTCGCGTGCGCGGACTACTGAAAAAGCTGTCGGGATTCACGAGAGGCGCGATGACCACGTGTGTTCCCTTCACGGAATTCGGATTTTGGCGAAGCCAGTGCGCTAGCTGTAAGCCCAGGAAGAGCGGCGTCACTTCGTCGCCATGGACCATGGTGAAAACCAGCGTTGTGTTTCCGACCTGGGCATCGCCGAACTCGGCGTAGATCAGAGGCCTGCCCTCCACGGACTTCCCGCCGACCTGCCAATCGATCTCCTTGCAGGGCTCCAAATCCCATTTGAGCTTTTTAATCTCGGTCCTCAGCTCCGCGCAGAGCGCATCGATTTCGGTTTTCTGCGTTCCGCTCCCGGCGGAAGCCACCGCCGCCGAAGAAGTCCCGGCGCGTGCCGAAGACATCGCCGCCGGACCAGCCGAAGGAGTCACAGCGGGCTCAGGCGCAGGCCGCGGGGCGGGAGTGGGCTTGGAGCTCGTTCCCGAGCCTGCGAACCCCGTGGTGAGGGCCGCTCCTAGAACCAACGCTGCTAAAGCTGCGGTCGAATTTTGAATGCCACTCCTCATCTCTTCAGGCCTTCTTGAGCTTCCGATGCGTGACGTACCATTTGGCCAAAATCAGCAGGATCACGACAGCGATCACCAACAAGATCCCGTGTTCCACTCTCTTGATCACGGCGACCACCTGGTCGATTTGGTCGCCGAAATAGTAAACCGCCCCGACGATCGCCGGGACGCTGATCAAGGCCGCTGATCCATCATACAGCAAAAATTTTCGATAGGGCACATGGAGAGTTCCCGCCGAAAAGAAGATGGGAGCCCGCAGCCCAGGCATAAACCGGGCAGCGAAGAGCAGTCTCTCGCCTTTCTCGTTGAATTTCTTCTGGACAGCGTCCAATCGATCGTCCGGCAGGAGCTTGTGGAAAATGCCCTTTTTCGTCAGCCGACGGCCGTAAATCGCACCCAGCCAAAAAACGATCGAATCCCCCAGGATCACGCCGAAGAGGCAGATGACCGTCATCCATCCGACGTCCGTCACGCCATAATAGGAAATCAGCCCTGCCGCGAAAAGCGTAACGTCCTCGGGGATGGGAAGCCCAAGTCCGCAGGCCAGCAGGATTCCAAGAATCAGGAAGTAAGGGGACGGCCCATGAAAACTGAGGAGAAAATCGACAAGTATATCCATGCGAGAGCCCTCTTTGTACCAGACTCGGCGGGGACCTCAAAACTTGAGCCATCAGAATCAGGTTATTTTTTTGTTGAGCGGGTGCGCGTCACGGTACTCGTCCATCAATCCGCCCAGATCCACATGAGTGTAGCGCTGCGTGGTTGACAGCCGCGAGTGTCCCAGCAGCTCCTGAATCGTGCGCAAGTCCGCTCCAGCCGCCAGAAGATGCGTCGCGAAACTATGACGAAGGCCGTGAGGAGAAAGCGACTTGCTCGAGGCCATTCGAACCAGATGCTTGTTCAGAATTCGAGCGACGCTCCTGGAAGTCAGGCGGGTGCCGCGGAAATTCACGAAAAGCGGAGAGTCAGGCGAAGCCTCGCTTCGCCCGCCCATAAGATTCTGCCTGCTCTCAAGATAGATCTTCAACGCCTCGCGTGCGGGTGGACCGAAAGGCACGTTTCGTTCCTTGGAGCCCTTTCCGAACACTCGGACCCAACCGGCATCGAGGTCGATATCGCGCAAATCAAGCCCGACCGCCTCGCTCACGCGAAGACCGCTACCGTACAGCAACTCCAAAAGGGCTCGGTCCCTTCGGCCTAGCCAGGTATTGCCATCTGGAGCCTTCACCAGGTCTTCGATCTCTTCGATCTTCAAGAACTTGGGAAGGCTCTTTTTTGCCTTGGGGCTCGGCACCAGTACTCCCGCATCCCGAGAAATCCACTCTTGAGCCCGAAGGTAACGCAAAAAGCTTCGAATCGCCGAGAGCCGCCTGCAGAGACTCGTTCGCTCGTGGGTCTCGAAGAGCGTCGCCAGGTAGGACCGGAGATGAAGCGGGCGCAGGCGGGAGGAAAGCCCGGCGAGACCATGGATCTCCCGCTCGCCCAGATCGTTCAACCAATGGCGAAGATCCTGCTCGTAGGCTCGCAGCGTATGAGCACTCGCTCTTCTATGCACCTGAAGATGCTCAAGAAACCGGTCCAGGGCCTGATTCAGCTCCAGAGGAGCGCCTTGCCGCATATTGAATAGTGTAACGGTGCAATATCCTATGGTAAAGTCTGGGGCTTCTCAATCGCGAGAGGAGTAGAAGTCAGGTGTCGAAAGAGCGGGTACACATCGTTGGGAGCGGTCTGGCGGGAAGCGAAGCCGCCTATTTCTTGGCGGAGCGCGGAGCGGAAGTGATCCTTCACGAGATGCGCCCACTGAAGATGACCGAGGCACACAAGAGCGAGAAATGCGCCGAGCTCGTCTGCAGCAACTCGTTCAAGTCCAAATCCCCCGTTTCAGCCCCGGGAATGCTGAAGGCCGAGATGGCCGCGCTGGGTTCTCTCATCCTGAGAGCCGCGGGCGGAGCTTCGGTTCCCGGAGGCGAAGCGCTCGCCGTCGATCGGGAGATCTTCTCCGACACTGTGACTCGCGCCCTTTCCTCTCATTCGAACATCACCCGCGTCGCAGGCGAAGTGAGCGAGCCTTTCCCTGACGGGATCACCCTTTTCTCCACCGGCCCTTTGACCTCCGATTCCTTGAGCGAATGGCTCGCCAAAGCGACCGGCGGCGACGATCTCTATTTCTACGACGCCATCGCGCCGATCATCGACGCTAGCTCCATTGATATGTCGCGCGCCTTCATCGCCAATCGGTACGGCAAGGGAGATGAGGAAGCGTATCTCAACTGTCCCATGACCCAGGAGGAGTACTACGCATTCATCGACGCGCTGGCCTCCGCCGAGAAAGTGCCTCCCAAGAATTTCGAGAAAGAGAAATTCTTCCAGGGATGCCAGCCGATCGAAGCGATCGCGGCTACCGGGCGCGACAGCCTTCGCTTCGGACCAATGAAGCCCGTGGGACTTCAACATCCCGAAACCGGGGAAAAATTCTACGCGGTCGTCCAATTGAGGCCCGAGAATCGCGCGCGCGCCGCGTACAATATGGTGGGTTTCCAGACCAAGCTCAAATACGGCGAACAGGCCAGGGTGTTTAGGATGATCCCGGCCCTGCACGGCGCCGAATTCCTCAGGCTTGGATCGATTCATCGAAACACCTACGTCTGCGGGCCGAAGGTCCTTCGCCCCGATCTTTCGCTGAAAGGTCATCCAAAAGTCTATCTCGCGGGCCAAATCACCGGAGTGGAGGGGTATCTCGAGTCGGCGGCTTGCGGGCTCCTCGCCGCGATTTTCATCCTGCAGCGCCTGCGAGGCCTGCCTCATCAGGCCCCGCCAGCCAATACGGCTCTCGGCGCGCTTCTTCGGCACGTGGTGGCCGGGGACGAAAAAAACTTTCAGCCCGCCAATATGCACTTCGGCCTCTTCGATCCGGCGCTTTTCGAGAATATGACCGGGTTGAGGAAGGATGCGGCCCGCGAGGCGATGTCCAGCCAGACCAAACGCAATTTTTCGGCATGGTGGGAGAGCAGAGGACTTAACAGCTCGTCCCAGCTCAGATAGACTCGAGCTCTAGCATGAGCACCCAGCTGGTCGGCCCACTTTTGATCGGGACGGCGGCCATTCTCTGGTCGACGGACGCCCTCTTCAGGTTCCCCACCGTGGACCGATTGGATCCCACTTTCATCGTCTTCACAGAGCACTTGATCGCGACTGTGATTCTCTTGCCCTGGGTCTGGTTTCGTCAAAAGAGAGCCTTTTTCGCGCTCGGGGCAATGGAGTGGGCCGCGGCGGCCCTGATCGGAGTCGGAGGCTCGGCGGTCGCCACGGTGTTTTTCACAGCGAGCTTTCGCTACATCAACCCTTCAGTGGCGATCCTTCTCCAGAAGATCCAGCCCATCATGGTCGTGATTCTCGCCGCCACGCTCCTGGGGGAGCGACCTCGTCGCAGGTTCTGGATCTGGGCGCCGGTCGCGCTGGGCTCGGCGATCGTGCTGACTTTCCCTGATTTGGATTTCAGCTTCCTGAAGGAAGGCCTATCGCTGAGATCCAAGGGCGTGCTCTACTCGCTTGGAGCGGCGGCGCTTTGGGCTTTGGCGACCGTGGCCGGAAAATCATTGCTCAATCGAACTCCCGCGAGCGTCGCTACCTTCTGGAGGTTCGCGTTCGGCCTGGGCGCGCTCGGAGTGCTGCTGCTCACGGCAGGCGTCGAAGGACAGTGGAAAATCGCATCTCGCCCGCAAGTCCTCGAGTCCCTGGTGTACATGGCCTTGGTGCCCGGGCTGGTCGCGATGGTAGCTTACTACATGGGACTCAAGCGGACTCGTGCGAGCGTGGCAACCTTCGTCGAGCTTCTCTTCCCGGTGGGAGCGGTAGCTCTCAACACCATCTTCCTCGAACTGCCCCTCTCCGGGGTGCAACTGGGCGCCGGCGCGGCGCTCTTGGTCTCGGTGACGATGCTAGGGGCTCAAGAGCCGTAGTACGGAGGCCAGACCTTGAGCGTGTTCGGGCAGGTCGACGCCTCGAAATCGTAAGTGCCGTTCGGGCTTAGGCTGCCGTCGTCAAGCAGGCGGAATTGGTAAATCCTATTGCCCATGCAATCGGCAAGGAAAAGATACCGGCCATCCACCGTAATGACGAGCTGTCGCGAATCGTCCCCGGCTAGGGCGACTGAGGACTCCGAGGTTCCGTTGACGGGACGTCCCGAGCCGTCGAGGGTGAAGACTTTGATCAGATCCGGGGAAGCGCTGGTCGAAGTCGCGGAAAGATAGCTATTGAAGGGACTGATCTTGATAGAGGTGGGAG
>CAYNDM010000004.1:0-28689 GCA_964395265.1 uncultured Bacteriovoracaceae bacterium | reverse complement strand
GAAGATGCTCGCCAGACTTTCTGGGGGGCCTCTGCATCACGTCGTCAGAAAGCGTGTCGCCAATGAGCGCTAGCGCCGGGAGCGAATCGGTAACGAGGTTGATCCAGAGCAAATGCGGCGCAAGGAAAGGCAAAGGAAGGCCGAAAGCGGAAGCACCCAGCACCGCGACGAGCTCGGCGAAGTTTCCTATCAGCAGGTAGACGATCGCTTTTCGAATGCTCTGGTAGACTCCACGTCCTTCTTTCACCGCCGCGACGATGGTCGCGAAGTTGTCGTCAGCGAGGATCAAGTCCGCCGATTGGCGAGTCACCTCCGTCCCTGTCCGTCCCATGGCGATCCCGATGTGCGCCTCGCGCAAGGCGGGGGCGGCGTTGACTCCGTCGCCCGTCATGGCGACCACCGCTCCCTTTTCTTTCCAAGCGCGGACCAGCTTGAGCTTGTCCTCCGGGGTCGCTCGCGCGTAAACCCTGCCATCGACAGGCTCATGCTCGAGGACCAGACCAAGCTCGCGCGCGATGGCGGCCGCCGTCCTGGGATGATCTCCTGTGATCATGATGGGCGTAATCCCCGCGGCTCTGGCTTCCGCGATGGCATGCATCGCTTCGGTACGCGGTGGATCGGCAATCCCCAAGAGGCCCAGGAAAGTGAGATCGCGCTCCTCGGGCTGGTTCCCGACGGCGACCGCGAGAACCCGTAGCCCACGAGAAGTCATGTCTTGAGTGGCGGTTTGCGCGTTCTTGAGCTTTTCCTCCGCTATCGAACATACGGAGACGATGCTTTCGAATGCCCCTTTTGCGTAAAGGACGCCGTTTTCCCTGAAAACCGACATCCGCTTGCGGGTCGAATCAAATGGATGAGTGACGACCCTGGGATGCGCTCTCTCGATCTCCTCTTTGCGTATGCCGCGCTCGAGGGCGGCGATCAGGATCGCGAGCTCGGTAGGATCCCCCGTGCCACCTGTTCCGTTCTCATCGATCTCCGCATCGCAGCAAGCAGCGGCGGCATGGACGACTTCCTTGTGCCGGTCTCCCCAGATCTCGCGGACTCTCATGTTCCCGGTGGTCAGCGTCCCCGTCTTGTCAGTGCAAATCACCGAGACACTCCCCAAGGTCTCGACGCTCGGAAGCTTTCGGATCAGGGCATTGCGAGAGGCCATCCTTTGAACTCCCAGCGCTAGAGCCACCGTGACGATCGCGGGCATGCCCTCCGGAACCGCGGCTACCGCGAGCGATACCGAGAAAATCAAGAGCTCGAGCCAAGGCCGTCCGTGGATGATCCCAAGGATCGCGACGATCGCGACCACTCCCAGGCACAAGACCAGGAGCATCCGCCCGACCTTGGCGAGTTGAACCTGAAGTGGAGTCGCGGTCGACTCGGCCGAGGCGATCAAGTGGGCGATCTTGCCAAGCTCGGTGGCCATCCCGGTCGCGGTGACCTCAGCCTTGGCGGTACCGGTGACCACGGCCGTACCCATGAAGACATGCCCGCGACGTTCGGAGAGATGGGCATCGCCGAGGCGATGATCCACTTCCTTCTCAACAGGTAGGCTTTCGCCGGTGAGGACAGCCTCATTGACCTGCAAGCGAGAAGATTCGATGAGTTTCGCATCGGCGGCGACGATATCGCCTGGCTCCAGGACCAGGAGGTCTCCCGGAACGATCTCTTTCGCGGGAATGAGCGAGAGCCTGCCATCGCGGACGACGGTGGCCCTGGGAGCGGTCATGTTCTTGAGCGCGAGAATCGCAGTCTCGGCGCGGTACTCCTGAAAGAATCCGATCAAAGCGTTCAAAGCCAGGATCACGGCGATGGCGACTGCCTCAACCCATTCGCCGAGAACTGAGGAAAGCACGCAGGCGAAAACCAGAATGAGAACCAACGGGCTCTTGAACTGATCAAGCAGAAGAAGCCAGGGAGAACGCGTTTTCTCCTGCCTGATCTCGTTGTATCCATACCGCTGGCGCCGCTCGAGGACCTCGGCGGCGCTTAACCCTTGGCCAGCTTGAGGCCCTCCATTGCTTTCAATGCCGCCCTGACTCGTCAAAGGCCGTACTCCTGGAGGTATTCGGGGACCTCCGCTTCGATCTCGAGCTCATCGCAAATCCTGCGGCGCAAGGCATCCGCTGCTTCGGGTTCGCCATGGGTGACAAAAATCCGCTTCGGTTTGCGCTCGAGCCTCCTGATCCAGTCGATGAGCTCGTCCGAGTCCGCGTGGGCCGACAGATTCTCGAGATTGATGACTTCGGCTCGGACAGGCCAATACTCTCCATGGAGCTTGATGCTGTCCGTACCTCGGACCATCAGGTCTCCGCGTGTTCCTCCGGCCTGGAATCCCACGAAGAGGATCGTGTTCTGAGGATTGGGCGCGACGCGTTTCAAATGGTGAAGAACGCGGCCTCCCGTGGCCATCCCGCTCGCCGCGATGATAATCGAAGGTTCGGCCCTCTCGTTCAGCTCGATGGATTCCTCCTGAGACCCGATGACCTTCACCGACTTCCAGATGGCGGCCAGTTCCTCGGGAGAGATCTTGAGCTCGCCCGCATGGCCCGAAAAAGCCTGATTGGCCCGCGCAGCCATCGGGCTGTTGAGATAAACCGGGATATCCGGGATCGCCTTCTTTCGCTTGAGCCGAAGCAGATAATAGAGAACGAGCTGCGCCCGACCCACGGCGAACGAAGGAATCAGCAGGATCCCGCCCCGTTCGAAGGTTCGAAGCACGACATCCCGGATTTCGCTCTCAGGATCGGTTTTGGGATGGCTTCGATTTCCATAGGTGGATTCGATGACCAGATAATCCGCTCCGAAGGACGGATGCGGCTCACGCACCATCGGATCCGTCCTTCGCCCGAGATCTCCCGAGAACGCGATGCTTGCGGACTCCGTTCGGACATGAATGCTTGCCGCTCCCAGGAGATGGCCCGCCGGATGATATTCGAGTTCGAGGCTGCCGAGCCCATTTCGGGAAACCCGCACCGGTTTTTTCCAATCGACTTTCCTGAAAAAATTCAAACACCTCATCGCGTCGTCCGCAGTGTAGAGCGGCAGCGCCGGCGTGTGTTTCGAGAACCCGTGTTTGTTCGCGAGCCTTGCCTCCTCCTCTTGGAGAAACCCGGAGTCCGGCAGCAAGATGCCGCAAAGATCGATCGTCGGCCGAGTCGCGTAGATGGGGCCTCGGTATCCTTGCTGGACAAGCCGGGGCAGGTACCCACTATGGTCCAGATGAGCATGAGTGAGCATCACAGCGTCGAGTTTTTCGATATCCACTGGGAATTCAGCCCAGTTCTTGAGTCTAAGATTCTTGAATCCTTGAAACAAACCGCAATCGACCAGAACCCTCGTATTGCCGTGAGAAAGCAAGTAACGGGATCCGGTCACCGTCGCGGTTGCGCCTAGAAACTGAATCTTCATACCAACTCAAGGCCTTATCATACGAAATAAGTTAAATCATTGATATTTTTGAAATTTATGTTACAGCCAAAGTATGAAAACAATACTCATCGCGTTAGACCCAACCGTGAATCGGAGGGCCTGCTTTGATCTCTTCTTTCAGAATCCTGCTACAACAGCCGCGATCTGTTGGATTGCGAATGCACGTCGTTGAGTCGCTATGCCTGAGTTTTATTTTCAGGGTTATACCCTAGAAGCTATCCTCCTTTTCGGAGCGTTCCTGCTCACATTGTCGGTCCTGGCGAGTACCATCTCGTCCAGCTTCGGCGTTCCATCGCTTTTGATCTTCCTCGGGATCGGGATGCTCGCGGGTTCCGAAGGCCCGGGAGGCGTTGAATTCGACAATTACCGGCTCGCGTTCGCGGTCGGAAGCGTTTGCCTCGCTCTCATTCTCTTTGACGGAGGCATGCGGACCTCGTGGAAGAGCGTTCGCCCGATCCTGCCCCTGGGAATCTCCCTTTCGATCTTGGGCACGTTCGTGACCGGCGTCGCGACCGGGATCTTCGCGCATTTCGCTCTCGGACTTCCGTGGTTCGAAGCGCTTCTCCTCGGCGCGATCGTCTCGTCCACCGATGCCGCCGCCGTGTTCAGCATCCTCAGAGCCAAAAGCCTTTCTCTCAAGGGAGCCCTCAAGCAGACCCTGGAGTTCGAGGCCGGGAGTAACGACCCGATGGCCATCTTCCTGACCGTGGGCGTCCTGACCTTTGCGGCCACCCAGTCAAACGGAGCTTTCGCGCTCGGAAGCATGCTTATCAAACAAGGAGGCCTCGGACTCGCCCTTGGCTACGCGGGAGGAAGGGCGAGCCGCTGGCTGATCAACCACATCGGTATCGATTACGAAGGCCTGTACGGAGTGCTTATCTTGGGGCTCGTGATCATCATCTTCGCCGCGACTTCCGCTTTGGGTGGAAGCGGATTTCTGGCCGTCTACGTCGCGGGCCTCGTTATCGGCAACTCAGAAATGCTTCACAAGGGGAGCATCTCCCGATTCCTGGACGGAATCGCCTGGATCGCCCAGATTCTGGTGTTCTTGACCCTCGGGCTTCTTTCTTTCCCATCCCATCTGCTCCCGCTTTGGAAGGAAGGGATCCTCCTCGCGGTTTTCATGATGTTCGTCGCCAGGCCACTCGCCGTTATGGTCGCCGCGCCCATCGCGCGAATCGGAAAGAAGGAGAGAATCTTCATCTCGTGGGTCGGGTTGCGAGGAGCCGCTCCGATCATCCTGGCGGCACTTCCCTGGAGCGCGGGCGTTCCAAACGCCGAATACCTCTTCAACCTCGTTTTCTTCGTCGTCCTGATCTCAGTCGTCTCGCAAGGGATCAGCATCCCCTGGCTCGCCAAGAAGCTCGGGATCACGGTGCCTCTCAGGGAGAAACGGGCCATGGAGCTTTCAGCTGGAATGCTCCCGATGGGATTCATATCGATGGAAATCGAAGTAAAAGGCGATTCTCCCGCAGAGAATCAGCGCATCCTGGACCTGGGTCTGCCGGCGGGCGTCCTTCTCACCAGTCTCGAGCGAAGCGATCGGTACCTGATCCCCAGGGGAGATACGGTGCTGCTTCGTGGAGACCGGATCTGGGGGCTCGCCCGCCCGAGCAATCTTGAAGCGCTCTCCGGGATATTCGGCCACGCCCGAGTGGTGAATGAGGCTCAAACCGTCCCGAAATAATAGAGCATCAGAAGCGCAGCGATCACTAATCCGATCACGATGAATGCATCGGGCTCGATGAATTTCTTGCGGTTCTCGACTTGGTAGAGTTGACCCATGATCGCGATCGAGGTCGCCATGATGACAGCGAGCGCGGTTACGACGTGCGAGGGAGATACGGACTCAAGAATAGGCCCGGGATAGAAAGGGTCGATTACGAAAAGGATCAACATATTGAAGCAATTACTTCCGAAAACATTGCCGACGGCGAGATCGAACGCGCCCATCCTGACGGCGACGATCGTCGAGACGAGCTCGGGGAGCGAAGTGCTGAACGCGACCAAAGTCGATCCGATGAAAGTCTTTCCTAGCCCCGAAACGTCCGCGATCTCGCCTGCGGACTCGGCCATGTACGGACCTACGATCAAAATCGCCACCGTTGAGACCGCGAAAACGCCGATCGCTTTGGGGAGCGTGTCGTACATTTGGCTGGCCATCGCTTTCGCCTGGAACTTCTCTGCGACGAATAATTTTTGATCGAAATACAGGAGCCGAAGCCCGAACACGTAAGCGATGACGATCACGAACGGACCGAGGCCGATGCCCGCGAGTTCGAACGCCGGAAAACGCGGCCCGAGGTAGAGCATGATGGCGGCGACCGCTGTCATATTGATGCTGATCGCTCCCGAAAGGGCGTGGGCGCCGGAGGCTTTGGAGAAGATCTTCTCGGAGCTCTTATGCATCAGGTCGGCGATGGCGAGAATCAGGAGATTGGACAGACTGCTACCCATCAGGTCGCCCACGGCGAGATCCGGCATTCCGGCGCGAACCGCGCTGATATCGACGGAGATCTCGGGAAGAGAAGTGGCCCCAGCCAGGAAAACGCTTCCTACAACGAGACGTCCCAGTTTCGTGAGCTCCGCAATGGAATCCGCGGCCTTGGCAAGAAAAGTTCCCGCGACAACGATCACCCCCGCCGAAAGCGCGAATTGAAGAATCAGCTCAGCCAAGGTCCCCCCATGCGAAGCTTTACATCTATGTAAGGCGCCGGTTATAAGTCAAGATTTTCTCATGGTTGTTTTACCCAGCATCAATCGCCGTCGCAACGTCCGAAAGGAGGGAGTTCATCAATGGAAAAACGGATGACCAATAAAGTAGCGCTCGTCACTGGAGCCGCGTCGGGGATTGGACGCGCTGCCGCGATCGCTTTTGCACGCGAGGGCGCCAGCGTCGTGGTCTCGGATGTCGATAGCGAAGGAGGCCTTGAGACGGTCCGATTGCTCGAAAAGCAGGACTCCGAAGCCGCCTTCGTGCTTTGCGATGTCTCGAAACCCGAAGAAGTGGCCAACCTCATCATGCAGACGGTCAATCGTTTCGGCAGACTGGACTATGCCTTCAACAACGCCGGTATCGAAGGGACTCCGGCTCCGACGGCGGAATGCACCGAAGACAATTGGAATCGGATCATCGATATCAATCTCAAGGGCGTGTGGCTTTGCATGAAGCATGAGATCGCGCAAATGCTCAAGCAAGGAGGAGGCGCGATCGTCAACTGTTCTTCCATCGCGGGTATTGTCGGCTTCCCGGGAACCCCAGCCTATACCGCAAGCAAGCATGGGGTAATCGGGCTCACCAAAGCGGCGGCCCTCGAATACGTCAAATCGAATATCCGGGTGAATGCCGTTTGTCCAGGCGTGATCCAAACTCCGATGATCGATCGCTTTACTCATGGCCAAGCACAAGCCGTTGAGCAGCTCGCGGCGGGTGCGCCCATGGGGCGAATGGGGACCCCTGAAGAGATCGCTGGCGCGGTAGTCTGGCTCTGTTCGGACGCGGCCTCTTATATGACCGGCCAATCCATGGCAATCGACGGTGGATGGGTCGCCCAATGAGCGTTTGAATCGGCGTTGGTTTTGATTTAATAAGATCCTAGAAAATAAGGGGAGTAAATAATGCAACTTTTCATCCAGTTCCCAGACTTCTCGAATACCGCGGCAATCAGTACCTACATCGAAAAACGACTGCGAACCCTCCATCGAAGATTGGACGCGCGGTACAAGAGCCCCATCCTGACTTTGCGTGGGGCCGTGCTGGATCGGCATTCAGATGGCAGCCCCAGGCGATTTCGGGCCGAGATCTCCGTGAAGATCCCAAGATCGAAATCTCCCTTGTTCGTGAAGAAAGTGAATACCGACTTCCGTTCCGCGCTGAGCGATGCGGCTGACGCGATGGAGACCTTGTTACGGCGCGATAGCGAGAAACGGGAACGAAGCCGGAAAACCCTGGGCAAGTCGCTTAGTCCCGTTTCGAAGGTCAAAAGGAGCGCCAGGCTCCCCAAGAAGCGAAAGGGCTAAAGGAAAATCCATGAAGAGCATAAACGTACCTGTTGAGGAATTCACCACTCCCGACCCGGTGACCGCGGATATCGACGCCTCGTTTGACCAACTCAATGAGTTGATGAGGAAGCATGGTATTCGGCACCTTCCCATCATGAAGAATGGGCAAGTCGTGGGTGTCATCAGCGAGCGGGATCTGAAAGTGGTTTCCGGGCTCGACGTGAAGGACCGATCCATTGTCCGAGCGCAGGACATCATGGCGAGCGATCCCGTGACCGTGGATTCGACGGCGCCGCTTGATGAAGTCGCCTTCGAGATGTCAAAGCGAAAGATCGGAAGCGTCATCGTCAACGAAGAGGGTAGGTTCCTGGGCATCTTCACCGTCACCGACGCGCTCAACGCCTTGATCGAGATTGCCCGCTCGAAGTGAGCTGACCGGCGGTCGGTCATTTCGCGCGATCGGTGCCTGCCATGCCGTTGCGACGGTGGCTTAGGAGTTTCGACGCTTTTCTCTCCCCCGCGACGATGCGTCGCATGGGGTGGCTTGGCGCTGCTCTGTTCTTCGCGGGGCTCTTCCTCAAAGTAACCTGGGAACTCCACGAAGACTCAAGCCTCCGATTGCTCGATGAGCAGCTACTCGTTTTCATCTCGAAGCTTCGCCTTTCCGCATTGAACGGCTCGGCAGTCGATATCACCGCGCTCGGATCAGCCACGGTTCTGACCCTGTTCACTCTAGTCGGAACGGCCCTGCTCTGGTTGAACGAAGATCGCCGGGGATGTCTTTACCTGCTCACGAACGGTGCCGGAGCAGGCATCGGCACCCAGGCTTTGAAGCACTTGTTCACGCGCGAAAGGCCCGATGTCGTCTCGAGGCTGGTCGAAGTCAGCGGCTTTTCGTACCCAAGCGGCCACTCGCTGGCGGCGACCTCGTTCTACCTGAGCTTGATGTTCTTGAGCTGGCGATACTTTCGCGGGCTGCGAGCCAGGACTGTCACGCTGGCCTGCACGCTCGCGCTGATCGCGGGAGTCTGCTTCTCCCGGCTCTACCTGGGGGTTCACTACCCCAGCGACGTAGTCAGCGGAGCTTGCCTGGGCGCTTCGTGGACTTGCCTTCTGACGGCCTGGTTTTCACGCCCGCGACAACAAGACCCCGCGCCAGCGAGCTGAATTCCGTAAGTGCATCGAGTTCGCAAGAACCAGCTTCGCCGAGATGCGGGACCTCAGCCACCGTAATCGTGGACGCAAGGCGATCTCGGCTGGTACACTGTGAAAACGTGGTCGAGCTCGTGAAAATCCGAAAAGCGTATTCGGGCCAAATCGCTTTGGACGAGGTGAGCCTATCCGTGCCCGCAAACACGACCACCGTCCTGCTCGGCACGAGCGGCTGCGGGAAATCCACTCTTCTGCGAACGATGATCGGCTTAGTCAGGCCCGACTCGGGCTCGGTCCGGATTCGGGGGATCGAGTTCACCGATGAGAACTCCAGGGAGCTCCGACAGAGCATCGGATATGTCATCCAGGAAGGCGGACTGTTTCCGCTCCTCACAGCCAGGCAAAACCTCGCCCTCCTGCCGAAGGTCTTGAAGTGGCCGACCGATCGGACCCAATCCCGCATACTCGAATTGTCGCGGCTCACTCATTTCCCTCTGGACAAGCTCGACCATTATCCCCAGCAGCTTTCCGGGGGGCAAAGGCAACGTGTCAGTCTGATGCGCGCATTGATGCTCGATCCCGACTTGCTGCTACTGGACGAGCCGCTGGGCGCCTTGGACCCGATCGTTCGTCGAGGGCTTCAGGAAGAGCTTCGAGCGATTTTTCGCCAGCTGGGCAAGACCGTCGTGCTGGTCACTCACGATCTCGGGGAAGCGGGCTTCTTCGGCGACTCGATCGCTCTCATGCACGCCGGAAGTATCGTGCAGCGAGGCTCGCTTTCGGATCTCGTGCGGCAGCCGGCCAGCCCGTTCGTCGAGGAATTCGTGAATGCCCAGCGTAGTCCGCTCGAGGCGTTGGGAGGGCAATGAGGAACGTTTTTCTGAGAGTGGCTGCTGGGGCCACGTTAGCCTCGCTCACTTTGTTTCCGCTCACGGCTATCGTTTGCTGGAGCGCCGAACCTCTCACCGTCGGGTCCAAGAAGTTCACGGAGTCGGTCGTTCTGGGAGAATTGGTCCGACAGCTCTCCGAATCGAGCGGGACTCCCGCTCATCACCGGTCGCAGCTGGGGGGCACTAGGATCCTCTGGAATGCCCTCGAATCCGGCGAAATCGACGTTTATCCGGAGTACACCGGCACTCTGGAGCAGGAGCTCTTGCCAGGAATCCCTCGAGACCGGATCCAGGAGAAGCTTGCCGATCGTGGCCTGCGCATGAGCGCACCCCTCGGATTCAACAATACGTACGCGATCGGGATGGCGAAGGAACGGGCTCGCAGTCTTTCGATCCGCAAACTCTCGGATCTGCGAAAGCATCCCGACTTGCGTCTCGGATTGAGCAGCGAGTTCATGGACAGAGCGGATGGATGGCCTCGGGTCCGCGCGAAATATCGGCTTCCACAGAAAACCGTCCGCGGACTGGATCATGACTTAGCCTATCGCGCGCTCGAGTCCAGCGACATCGATGCGATCGATCTCTATTCCACCGATGCGGAAATCGAGTATTACGACTTGATCACTCTCGAGGACGATCTAGGAGTGTTTCCGCGCTACGATGCGATCTTATTGTATCGCGCCGACCTTGAAAGAACCCACCCCGCTGCCCTTCGCGGGATTCTCTCGCTCGAAGGGAAGATATCGGAAGGCATGATGACTTCCATGAATTCGAAAGCCAAGCTGAAGCGGATCCAGGAAGGCTCCGTCGCAAGCGAGTTTCTCGCGTCCGAGCTGGGCGTCGAGGCAAAGCCCCAGAAAAAATCGACCGCGACCGAGCTCGCCTTGACGAGACTCTGGGAGCACCTGAGCCTGGTCTCGAAATCGATGCTTGCGGCGATTCTGGTCGCGATCCCGCTCGGGATCTGGTCGGCCCGCTCCCCGGGGGCGGGGCATCTCATTCTGACGATCATCGGGATGATCCAAACCGTGCCCGCGCTGGCGCTCTTGGTCATGCTGATCCAGCCTCTCAAGCTGCTGGGCTTGCCCGGAATCGGAGATACGCCGGCGATCGTGGCGCTTTTTCTCTACAGCTTGCTTCCTATCGTCAGGAACACTCATGTCGGATTGCGTGGGATCCCGAGCGCCATCACCGAGTCAGCCGAGGCTTTGGGCTTGACCCCGATGACGCGTCTCAGACGCGTAGAGATTCCGTTGGCCTCACCCATGATACTGGCGGGCATCAAAACTGCCACCGTCATCAACGTCGGGTTCGCTACCCTTGGAGCATTGATCGGAGCCGGTGGCTTCGGACAGCCGATCCTCACAGGAATCCGGCTCGACGACTACGGTCTCATTCTTCAGGGAGCCGTCCCGGCTGCCCTTCTCGCGCTCGCATTCCAAGCGCTTTTCGATCTGTCCGAGAAATTCTGGGTGCCCCGTGGATTGAGGCTCAAGTAGTCCGATCAGATGCTCGCGGTCAACCGGACATAGAAGGCGCGCTCCATCAGGGTCCCGCCCGGGAACTCGAGGTGGCGATCGTGCAGGAGATTCTGTCCGACCAAGGCCAGCTGATAGTTGCTCGAGATATTCCACTCGAAGCGGGCGTCCACCTCCGCGAAATCCGGAACCCACTCCCCGGCGACGTCCGCCGTGCTGTCGAGCTTCCCGACATAGCGGAAGAACGCGTCGAACTTGAAGCGATCGGAAAACGGAAGATGTCCTAAAAGGGTGAATTGATTCGAAGGAGTCGCCCCCTCCGAGCGCCGGGCTCCATTGATATCGCTCTTATGCGGCTTGAGCTGCAACAAAAAGTGCGTGTAGGTCGTAGACAGCCGCCAGGAACCTTTTCGTGGCTCATATGCGGCCGAGATCTCCGCTCCTCTGGCGTTTCCGATCATTTCATTTTCGCTTCGGATGGGAATGATCGTGGTGCCCGTCGAATTCACGAAGGGATCGCCCATCTCCAAAGTCACCAGATTGGTGTATCGATTGAAAAAGACGGCAAGATCCATCACGACGCTCCTCACGGGAGAGGACCGGAATCCTAGTTCGACGGAATTCATTTTCTCCGCTTTCAGATCCGAGTTTCCCACCAACACCGGCAAAGGATCGGACGCCGGGTCGGCCAAAACGATGTCCACATCCCGTTCGATTCGGGTCGGGACCCGCGCCGCACGCGAGATGCTTCCCCAAAGCGTGTTGTCTTTCGCCAATTCCCAGGAGAACCTCGCGGAAGGCTGGAGTTCGAATCCCGAGAAATCATTCTGCTCGAACTTGCTTCCCAAGGTCAGTTGAAAGTTCTCATCCAGGCCGATCCGGTCTTGCACGAACCCGCTGTATAGGCGATCCGCCGAGCGATCCGCGGCCAGCGAAAACACCCCCTTGCCCCGGTTCTCGTTCACCATGAGGCGATACTCGGCGCCCCAGATCAGCTCCTGGCTCCAGGGCAGCGGGAGACGGTGCTGAAAATGGAGATCATAGGTATCCAAATCATCGACGTATGACGGATCGTCGCGATGGGTCCGGTCGTAATAGGCTCCCAAGCGGATATCGGAATCCCTGCCCAGCGTCTTTCTCCAGTTCAGCATCCCATGACCGCCTGAGACATCGACGTCGAGCGGAGACGACGGAGAAGGTCTACCAAGGACGACCACGGAGGGCTGGACCTGCCCCACGTCGCCTAAATATACATCACCCTGAAACGTCAGGCTGTCGCTTTCGCCGAGCTTCCAGTCCGTGCGAAAGCCTACCCTTCCCATGTTCCACGCATCGGTGTCCTGGGATGACGGGTCCGGGTTGAATTCCTCCGTGCGGTCGAAGAACTTCCCGTAGATCCGATACTTCAGCGCTTCGGAGAACCCGCCTCCGTAACGGATCGCTCCGAACACCCGATCATGCGTCCCCCCGCCGACTTCGGCATGGACCCCCTGGGTATCAGCAGCACTCTTCGTGATGATATTGATCACGCCGTTCATGGCGTTCGCCCCCCAGAGCGCGGCTCCTGGCCCGCGAATGACCTCGATCCGGTCGATATCCGCCAGCATCGTGTCCTGAACATCCCAGAACACACCCGAAAACAAAGGCGTGTAGACGCTGCGTCCGTCGATGAGCACGAGGAGCTTGGCGGAGTTCACGCTGCTGAACCCACGGGACGCGACAGCCCATTCGTTCGAGCTGACCTGCGCCACGTGCAGGCCCGCTGACATCCTGAGCACGTCAGGCAGGGAAGTCGCGCCAAGACGTCGAATATCGTCCGCCGTGATCACCGTGATCGCCGCGGGAGCGGTGATCCCCTTTTCCTCCGTTTTCGAGACGGAGACGACCTCCGCGTTCATGAGCTCTTCCAAGCTCAAGGCGGTCAGATCGACTTGTGATGCGATCGCGAACGCGGGAATGAGAAATGAAAACGAGAATACGAGATACCGACAGGGTTTCGAATATTGACCAGGTTTCACAGAAGACAGCCAAAGCAACCCATATGCCAGCCGCCTTCGGCGCCGATCGAGCTATGCGGCTTTGGAGACGTGGGTATCGACCGTCCGAATGAGCCGGTCGATATCCACGGGCTTCTTGATCACGCTCACGACGTCTTTTGGAATTTCGTCCACGAACGCGGAGCAAACCACCACCGGTATTTTTCGAAGCTCCTCGCTCATCCTGCGTTTTGCCAGGAAATCCCAGCCGCTCATGATAGGCATCATCATATCGAGGAGAATGACACAGGGAAAAGGCTCTCGCTCGAGCACCTCCAGCGCCTTCGCGCCGTTTTCAGCGGTGCGGACGGAGATTCCCTCGAGTTCCAGCACCGTGCTCAACGTGTTCCTCAGATCAGCGTCGTCCTCGACGATGAGGATTCCCTCGCATGCCGCTTGATCTTTCAGTCCGCTTTTCATCACGTTTTTCCCTCATGCAGCTCTACTCACGGCCCAACCAGGCCATAGCGGAATTTCGAACGAGAACGTCGCTCCCTCGTGAGGAGCGCTTTCCACCCAGATGCGCCCCCCATGCACGACGACATTCTGACGTGCAATAAACAATCCCAGGCCGAAACCACCGAAATGCCTTACCGATACCGCGCGCTCAAACCTGTCGAAAATCCTGCTCTGATCAGGAGGCGCAATTCCGATGCCGAAATCGCGAACGGAGAACACGGCCATTCCATCTTTTCGGCTTACCTTCACGACAATTGGACGCCCGGCGCCGTATTTGGCCGCATTGGTGAGAAGGTTCGTCACGGCCTGCTCGATCCTGAAGCGGTCCCAGCGGCCGACCACTGTCTCGTCCATATCGAATTCAATCTTGCATCCCGCCCGTTCCAGCTCCGTGGACATCTCTTCGACGACGCCACGAACCAAGTCTGATAGCCTGACCTCTTGCCAATCGAGCTTCAGATCGCCCATCGATACGCGCGAAACGTCGAGAAGGTCCCGCACGAGCCTGGAGTAGCGGGAAATCTGGTGCTCGACCGTTTCCTTCATTTGGTTGATCCGGTCTTTCGGAACGAACTGGAGAGTCCCTGAAATCGCCATCCGCATGACATTCTGAACCTGGAGCTGCAGGGTCGTCAGGGGTGTCTTGAGCTCATGGGAGGCGATAGCGATGAACTCGTCCCTGAGCCGTATCGCCTTTTCAGCGTCGCGATAAAGGTGGATATTGTCGATCGCGAAAGCCAATCTCCTGACCAAGTCGTTGGCGACCTCCGCTTCCGATCCTTTATAAGTATGCCTGAAGCCCCTGGAAACGAATGTCAGCACTCCGAGAATATTGCCTCGGGCGACCAACGGAACCGAGAGAACGGCCCTGAGCCACTGAGATTGAGCGTCATACCGGATTTCGGGCCTTCCAGAGCGGAGTGCCTTCTCGCGCACGTTCTTGAACTCGATCGATTCGGCCTCGCTGAGGCGATCGAGTGGCGAACCCTCCTCCGGAACGAAGACGGGAAACTCCACTTTGCCATCAGGCCCGATGATCAGATCCACCATGCACCAGTCCGCCAGGTAAGGAATGCAGGCTCTAGCCACTTGGGTCATCGTTTCCTCGTCATCCAAGGACTGACCCAAAAACGTACTGGCCTCCGCGATGAAAGCGAACCGCTTTTCAGCCTCGGTTTTCTGGATGTCGCGACGCTGGACTTCTTCGAGCATCGAATTGAAGTCTTGCGTCAGCTTGCCAAGCTCATCTTCCGAGAACTTCGTCGCGCGAAGGGAATAATCATTCCGCTCCTTCACCTGCCTCGCGGTATGGGCCAAATTGAGAATCGGCTCCGAGGTGATGCGTTTGAGCCTGCCGGACAGGAAGATCGACCCCAAAAACGAGAAACTCAATACGGCGCCCACCACGGCCAGATCGGTGATGAGGCGCTGACTGAGCTCCGAAGAGTCGTATTGAAGATAGATTCCTCCGATCTCCTCGTCCTCGAAGACGATCGGCTTCGACAATATCAGAAAATCACCGTCGAACCACGTCCCTGCCGAGCCCATCTTCTCCGGAATCACCGCCCCCTGGACCCCGCTTTGGAAAGTCGCGAACGCGCTCCCCTGAGTATCGTAGATCGCGGCGCTCACGATCTGCGGTTTCGCTTTGAGCGCACTCAGAGTCTCTCGCGCCGCCTCCGGGTCATCGAAGAGCAGGGCCGCAGCGCTATTGCTCGCGGTGACTTGAGACAGGATCGATAGGTTCTCGCGAATTACGTTCCTCTGGCCTGCCAAATCCAGCGCGATGAGGACCGCTCCGGTCAGGAGCAGGGCGATGATGCTCGAGACCATGCTGAGAACGGTCAGTTTCTGGTTAAAGGGGGCATCACGGAATCGCCAGTGCCAGAACTTTCTCATTCAGGCCCCGTCGCCCGAGTGACTGAGCTTGAGAAGCTGGGAGCTCAGTTTGACACCCGCGTTATTCGCCGCGCGCGAATTGATGCTGAACCGGACCTTGTTCCGGGCCGTAAACAAACGAATCACCCCTCCCTTTTCATCGAATCCAGGCATATCGCTGATGGTCACCGTGTTGGCGCCTCGATGCGCGTTGAGAACACCGCTGACGCGTTCGGACTCCGAAGAGCTGATAAAAAGAAGATGACATTCGGCACATGACTCATTGGGGCCAAGCCGCTTCAAGACGACGTTTCTGCCATGGACCGTCTTATCCCTGAAAGTTTCATCCAAAATCTGCCCGAATGGGTCCCGCCCCAGGACTCCGACGATCAACGGGGAGTTCTCTTTCGGAAAGGCGTTTTCCGGCCAATCGATGAATTTTGCGAAATTATAGATGAACGCGGCCTTCACCGCGTATTCGGAATATTGAGCTGACCGCGCGTTCGAGTTGACGAACCCCCACAGCAGTATGAGGATGATGAAATCACTGGCTATTCTTCTGATGCGCATCGCCCTTCGACACCTGGATCAGTTTCCAACCAGAATTCCCCAAGCGAATTCTGTACCGATGTCGACTCGGGCCGATCAAGGCACGAGAATCTTAACGGCGATCTGATCGCCAGGCAGCAGCACTCCTGAGGAGAATTTGATCTCAGATCCGTTGATCGTGTAGGCAGTGCTGCTCAAGCCGATCAATTTGCCGTCGCGAGTCACGGTCACTCCGCGGATTTCCTCGCCCGGCTCCAGATCGATCCGATAGGTATCGACCGTCACGTTCTGGATGAAATCCCGAATCGGCTCCAAAGCCATGGAGTAGTCGCCGGAACAAATCGAATAGACGCCGCCTTTGCCGCTGACGCTTTGGTTGCGCTTATTGATCAGGTCAATGTAACGCGTCCCAACGGAGCCGTGACTGATGCCCTGGCAAGCGGAGTTCGTTCGAGGATCCTTTTGGTGAACGATGGCTGACATGATGTAGCCATCCGGTCCGAACGTCGCGTTAGCGCGACGAACGATCGCATCCGCCAGACCAGATGCCCCGGAGCTCAGGCTCGACTCTACCTGAGTAGTCGAGCTCTTCCCGTCCTGGACTTCCTCGCGCGAACAGCTCTTGAACGCCAGGGTCTTTGGCCCGGTGTCCGGCTGGCACAGCCCGTACAACGGATTGTTGGAGTTCAAAGGCTCCGAGCAATAATCGCGATCCAATCGATCGATGGCGAACTCCTTCATGGAGCACGAGGAGTTGCGCAGGCTGATGCAAGAGTACTTGCAGCTGAGAAATTCGTACTTTGAATCGGGTGACCACCCGACCGCGCTCAATGCCGCGCTGAGCTTGCCCAGGCACCCTGAACCGCAGCTGAGACCGGAGATCGGGGTATTGATGGTGAAGACCTTTTCGAACACCATATCCTCCGTCACGGTACACGGATAGGGAACGTTGTCATCTCCGTAACAGGTCACCTTTTCTCCGATCGCGCCAGGACGATAACTGAGATTCACCCGGTATGCCGGATCCGCCGGGCTGTAAGTGACAGACGAGCGGTAATGGACATACTTCTTATTCTTCTGCGAGTAATCGATCCTCCGCTTCTTGACGCAGCCGAGATCGAAATTCCCTTTCTTCGACGACTGGTTGAGGGAGTCGTAGGACTGGTCATCCTCGTCGCTCAAGAAGATGAACGCGGCCCGGGTCCCTGAGGCGAAGATATTGTGATCCGGATCTCCGAGAAGGACCTGCGCGGCGGAGCACAGCCCCTGCTCACGATCATCGCCGTCCACGCCGACTCCGCGGATCGCGTCGACCAGCTTCTGGCGAACGTCCGAAAACTTCGAAGTGGTCATACCCGCGGTCAACTTCAGGGGAGTGCCGCCGGTGAAAGACGGATTCAACCTGAGGTTGGTCACCTCGGAATACTCGTCCTGGGCCCACGAAGGGAGAGTAGCAGACGAGACTTCCTTGCCTGACGAATCAGTGTACAAGAAGCTTTGAATGGGACGCACAGTGGCCTTATGTGAGGAGGTCCCGTCCCGGGCGGCGTCCCCCGGGTAAGTCGGCGTCGTGGTATAGACGTGGAAATTCACGTTGAAGCCCCTCAAGGCATCAACCATGCTTCGGATCCCGCTCGAGAGCTTGTCCTGATGGGGTTCCATGCTGGCGGAGTTATCCACGATCAGCGCCACGTTCACATTCGGGACGACTTGATCGGTCTCGGCCGAGATCTGATAGGTTCGAAGCTCCTCGAATACCGATAGCACGAACGTAGTCGTCACCCGGTCTCCCAGGGCATCGCTCGCGGTCACGGTGAAAGTCGTCGCAGAAAGAAGCTCCGTGGGCGCTCCGGTGATCTCGCCGGTCAACGGGTTGAACTGCAATCCGGCGGGAAGCGCTGGACTGATTTCGAAAAGAGAAGGAATTCCGCTCGAAGGGGCCAAGGAAGGCTTCGGAATAGCGTCTGCCGGGATCGGGTGATGGATCTTGAACGCCAAAGGCTGGCTCCCATAGCTCAACCCTGCCAAAGGGGCCAATACCTGAATCCGCAGCTGTGTGCTACGAAGTTCGCCCAGGAGGTCTTTCGCGGTCACGGTGAAAACCTGCTCACCGTGAGCGACCGTAGGCGTCCCGGAGATCACGCCTGTCAGCGAGCTGAAGCTGAGACCGTTGTTCAGAGCAGGACTGATCTGGAAAGCGAGCGGGTTGCCAGGAGTGCTTTGGATCGATGGCCTCAGCTCCGATCCCGACGCGATCGCCCGGTTCTGCTTCAAAAGAGCGGAGCTGGGAGAGTAAGAAAACGCGGCCAACTCCGCGATCACCCGAATCGTCACCGTGGTCTGAGCGGGCTGGTTGAGCAGGTTATATGCGGTGACCTGAAAGGCCTGTTCGCTCGATACGATGCTCGGGGTGCCGGAGATCGCCCCGGTCGTGGGGTTCAGAGAGAGTCCCGCCGGCAATTTGGGCGAGATCGAGTACTTCACGGGCGCTCCACCAGTCGAGTCGTACACCGGCCGCAGAGCGGCGCTCGGACCTGCGGCCTGATTCACCTTGAAAACGAATGAATCCTGTCCATAGCGGAGTCCGCTGATCGGGGCGACCACGCCGATCTGAAGAATCGCTTGGCTCGAACCCTTCGGGTTCGTCACACTGATCACGTAATCTCGCGAAGAACTCTGACTCGACGGAACGCCGGAGATCGCCCCGGTTTTCGCGTCGAGAGTCAGACCGGGCGGAAGAGCGGGCTCAGCCGAGTACTCGTTGGATAGATCGACCGTCTCGGGATTGGAGAGACTCGGCGAGACCGGCCCGAAAGGCTGGTCAGTCGGCAGCAAGTATTGACCTTGGGGATACTGCAGTCCCTGCGGCTGATCTCCCTCCACTGCCAACACGAGTCGGGTAATCGAAGTCTTTCCGTACGTGTCTACGACCGAAATCCGATAAGGGGTCGAGTCGAGCGGCAACTTGGGGACTCCCGTGATAGCGCCGGTTTCAGTATCGAAAGCCAGGCCTTCAGGCAGCTTTCCTTCGAGCTCGAAGCGAACAGGAGCGGGAGCAGGCAGTCTCTTACCGTCCCTCTTGATCGGTCCCCCGGCATCGAATTCCGGAAGGATCTCTTCGGAAACCCTGCCTCTTTTGAGTAGATAGGGACTGCCGGGATAGCGAAGCCCCGGATCCTTCTGAGCCGGAGAGGTGACCCCGATTCCGAAATTTTGTCCGCAACCCGAGAACCAGATCGCAGCGAAAATCACAACATACGTGCTTCGATTGAATTTCATTGCCTGAACCCCCTGGGCAAGGAAGATCTAAGCTGCCGACTTCCCGGCCCATCTCCCATTCATTCTGGCGGTTCAGGTGCGATTCAGGAATGCTTCAAACTAGACGCATCGCGTCATATTCGACAGATCTTCTTGTTTTTATGAGGCTTTCTTAAGGCCATCGCTCTTCTGCCGTTGGATCTCGTCCTCGATCCAGTCTTGAAGTCGGTCCTTGAAGCGCTCATCGCCTTCACTGAAGGCGAGACGGCGACGATCTTGAAGATCCTCCAACAAGGTCGCTCGAAACTCGATCGAGTGCTTGCCCTGGCGATCCGTGATGAAAACCCGGCATACGCGATTTTGAACAGACCAGGGCACGGCATGAGCGAGACAAAGCCCCCCAAGGGAGATATCTCGCGTTGTCGTCCTGAAGCTTCGGGTCCCCGACACGATCACGACCTTGAGGCGCAATCCCACCCTGGGATGCTTTCGTCGATCCACTCGTGAGGAGGTCGATGGCAGAGGCGCCTCGGCCACCGAGACGCGCTTGAAGGAACCCGCCGTTTCCCGATTCAGAAGCGCTTGGATCTCGGGGCACTCGCCCACCAAAACCCAGTTCTGCATCCCCACCTTCCAAGCGTACCAGTGCGTTCGCTCATCATCGCCGATGGTCATCAGAATATTGACGGCCTCGGCTCCCGAGAGCTCCCGATGGGTCTCGTTCCGGCTCCTGTCATGAAGATACCAGCGCGTCTTCGACATGATTCCCTGCCTGATCTCATCGGAAGAAGGGCGAGCGGGCATAAATAAATCTTTACGGCACCTCAACAAAAAACGGAAATCGACCATTGGCACCCATAAAATGAAAACAATGCCGTCACCTGAATCAAGGATTCGATCAGGGGCTCTCCTGGGGTTGATATCAGCGATTTCATTGCTGGGTTCCAGCCGCTGCCTCGCTTCGACGGGAGCGCAGGTGGACGCTTCGCTGAAGCCCAGCGAAGTCGAGCTCTCGAACGAATACGCCACGATCTTCAAGGAGATGGGGGTCGTCCAAGGCAAGGCGATCTCAAAAGGCAAGAAACTCCTTTTCTCCACGAACCTTTCGCTCGACTTCTCGGACGGTCCTTACTCGATGTATGGAATCAATACCAATATCGGATACGCCTTGTCCGATTTCTGGGAGATCTACGCCAACCTCGTCCCGATGTTCATCAACAACAAGCGCTCGATCGTCGAAAAAGTCGAGGAGCTCAGGCTCGAAGACGGGGAACGGGCCACCATCACCGCTCCGCTGGCCAAGATGCAATACGGCATCGAGCTTCTCTGGGCCCCTCTCTACGGAAAAGACAGCCTCGGGCTCAGGAACATCGTGCGAAGCGATACATTCCTGAAGATCGGCGCCGCTCGCATCATGTACAGCGACGACTCCGGGTACCGGTTCCATGCGGGCCTGGGCAAGACGTACTTCCTGAGTCAACGCCTCGGCCTGCGAATCACCGCCGCTGCGAATTATCTGCAGACCGTGGTCGACAAAACGAAATCTTTCAGATGGGCGGCGACACTCGAATCAGGAGTGGTGTTCTACCTGCTGTAGAGCCGGAAATTGAAATCGAATCTCGCGTCCCAGTCGACACGGGATTCACCAGGGAGGAATGATGGAGACGATTGGGTTCCTGCTCAGGAACGGAGGCGTTCCAGTCTATTTGATCGCGATCGCCGCGATCCTATTTCTGCTTCTCGGGACTGAACGCATATTCGCTCTGTATTACGGCCTATCCTACAAAACCGACCAGGCCATCGAGCGCATCAGGTCCATGATCCTGTCGAAGGAGTACACCGAGGCCATCCAGATCTGCAATCGGATGCCCAAGGCTCCCGACCTCGCCGTGGTCAAGTCAGCGATCATCGCGTCCGAGAACGGACGCGAGGCGATGCGGTCCGCGCTGGGAGGGGCACTGCTGGAAGTCTCGCACCGCTGCGAGGCCCGCCTCCCCTATATCGCCCTGATCGCCAACGTCGCCACCCTACTCGGGCTATTCGGCACGATCACGGGACTGATCAAGACTTTCTCCGCCATGGCCTATGCCGATGGCAGCGACAAAGCCAGGTTGCTCGGCGAGGGGATCTCCGAGGCGATGTATTCGACTGCCTGCGGACTCGGCATCGGCATCGCGGCGATGGTCGTTCACACCCTATGCGCATCCAAGAGCGATGCCATCGTCGGGCATGCCCAAGACGTCGGATTCAAGGTCCTGACTTGGGTCGAGCAATCGGAGCGGGCGAAGGGCCATGGATGAAATCTGGCTGAAGCCCCCGAAAAGGAGGACGATCGACGACATCAATGTGATCCCGATCGTGGACCTCTTCACGACGATCATCTTCTTCCTGCTGATTTCCTCGGGATTCGTCGCCTACACCAAGCTTTCGCTCCCTCCGTCCATTGTAAGCGCCGCTCCCCCAGAGTCGGTCTCCGAGCCTCCGCTCAGCCCTCGGGTCCATCTCGTCGAGAGAGATGGCTCCGTCGATCTCGAGCTCCTCTGGTTCGGTTCGGCTCCCGGCCGGCAGACCGTCACGCTTGGCCGGTCCAACAGCCAGATCGCCGACGCGACGATTCGAGAAGCTTCTGAGAGCGCGTGGCGTTCGTTCGCCGAAACCCATGACCATCCAAAGGCGGTCCAGCTCGGGCTTTCCGCACGCTTGCCCTACCGGTACCTGATCGCGGCCATGGACGGGTTGAAGAAGGCGAACTCGCAAGTCGTTTTGATCTCCTATAACAGCGTCGAGAGGGGGCCCCGGTGATCGATCTCGGACTTCAGCCTCGCCGGCGCCGTACCGTCCTCCCTCTCCAACTCACCGCGATGATCGATATCTTCGCCATGATGATCATCTTCCTGATGAAAGGAACGGTGCTTTCTGCCGTCGAGATCTCGGTGCCGGAAGGAATCAAGCTGCCTAAAAGCGAAAGCCGCGAGCTGATCGATCCCACGCCGCGCGTCCTGATCCGCGGAGACGAGGTGCAGGTCAGCTTTATCGGGCGATCCGTCCCCTTGGAGCTTCTCCGGGCCTCGCGCGCTCCAGGATCCTTGGAAGAAAAGACCCCGCTCTCCCCGATCCGCGAGGAGATCGGAAGATATCGCGCATCAGTTTCCATGAAGCAAGGAACCGCGAACCTGCCTTTGGGGATTCTGGCGGATCAGGACACCCCCTATCAGAACGTTTTTGACGTGGTTCGCTTCTTTCATCAAGAAGGATTCGAGACCCTCGAATTCATCGCGAGAGGAGAAGAGGGCGAGCAATGAGGTCCCGGTTTCCGTTACTCATCCTCGTTTCGATCGCGCTCGCGACCTGGCTTCTGTCCGACTGGGGGCGAAGCGCATCGGCGTCCGATCCTCCGTCCCAGGTCCTCCGCTCCTACGCGGAGAAAGGGGACTTCCTCTCGGCTCGGGCTTATCTCAGGAAGATATCGGCTCGACCCTCGAGCTACGCCGAATGGAAGAGCATTCGAAGCGTCCTGTTCGAGCATCCGTCGATCGGCGACGACCTGATCCAGCAATGGAACAAGGTCGCCAACCAGAAGACCGTGAAACCGGTACCGGACACCAGCCAGGATCTCGAGAAGGCTGACGCCCTCCTTCTGGGGGGAAAGCCTGCCGAAGCGTTCAAGATCTATCAGGATGCCGCGCGGTTCCTGAAGACGAGGCGCGAGAAGATCGCCGCCTCAAGCCCTTCGAGGGAGGACGTGATCGCCAACATCGACTATCTCTATCCCTACGTCCTGCACGGGATGGCGAGATCCCTCTATTCGATGGAAAGATTCGACGATGCGTTGCTCGTCTATCAATGGATCCGGGCCGATTACACCCGTTTCAGGCAAACTCTTTTCGAGCGGATGTGGGCCGCCTTCCGCGCGGGACGGGTGGACCTGGCTCTCGGATCGATCGCGTCCCAGAGATCCAGGTATTTCTCCCGGTTTCTCGAGCCCGAGGCTTATCTGGTCGAGATCTATCTCTACACTGCCCTTTGCAGATCCGACGATTTGTCCGAGGTGCTCGACCAGATCCAGCGCTTTCAGAAGGCGCTCGAAAGTGGCGCTTTCGGGTACGAAGAATGGGCCAAGATGGAGACGGAGACGTATCGCCTACTGCAGATCGTCAAGTCCCCGAAAGGCGTGGGCGACTCTCAAGTCACGATGCGGGAACGCGAGAAAGAAAGAGCAGCCTTGATCAAAGAGCTTTCAAACCGATTCAGCCGTGAAAAAGCCAGGATTCTCAAGCAGCTCAAGCTCAGCCAGGCTTACTCGCAGCTGGCGGCGACGCCCGGCATGGGAGCCGGATTGAAGCCGGTGGTCCGCATCAAAGGCCGCGAGGAACTTCTCAACCTCGGCTTCGAGACATGGCCGACGTCCTCGCAGGAAGAGTGGGTCGACGAGGTCGGTAAGCATGTATTCATGGGAGAAAGCCGATGCCAGGCAGATTCCGCTTCGGAGTGATGCCGCTCCTCGTATCGGTGCTTTTGCTCGACTCCTACGCGACGGAGAAGATGGATACGACTTCTCTCCAAAATCCCGGCGGAGCTGCCCGTCGAACCATCGAGATCCGGCGCCCATCGCTGAAGTCCGAGCAGCCACCACTCCCGGAGGAGCAAGTCGAGGACATCGGAGCCTTGGAGGCATCCTTGAAGAGCCTTGAATACCTTCTGAGCGTGACTCCCAAAGGGCCTGAGTCCCGAAAGCTCGCGATCGGCAAGATCAAGGCCACCCTCTTCCTGGCATTGAAGAAGACAGACACAGCCGAAAAGCGCGAGCTGCTGGAGGCATGCGTCCGCGATGCCGATCGGCTCGTCTCCGACGCCGGATCCGATGATTTACTGAAAGCGGATGCCAACTTCCTGTCTGGCCTTGCTCTGGTTCGCATGGAGCGCCAACAAGAAGGGATCCTCCGCTTCAAGAAATCTCTCGAGCAGAGCGAAACCTCCCCTTATCGGGATTGGATGACTTTCTTCATCGCCGAAAGCCATTTCGTCAACGAGGAGTATCCGGAGGCGATCAAGGCGTACGAGAAGGGCCTAAAGTCCTGGAGCGAGTCTTATTCGAAGGTCGCCCTGTACAAACTGGCCTGGTCGAACGCCAACGTGAAGCGGATCGACCAGGCCATCTCGGCGTTCGCGCGCCTGATCAAGGAATATCCCACGAGCGAGCTCGCCGACGTCGGGATGAAGGATCTGGCATTCCTGGTCGCCCGGCTCAAGAACGAGAAGGAAATCCTCGCGATCGGAGCCCACGAGTTCAGGACCCGCAAGGAGCAGTTCGCTTACCTGAGAGCGGTGCAGGTTCAGCTCGAAGCCCAAGGCTTGAGCACTCTCGACTCGGAGATCCTCAAAGTGATCGCGCAACAGGAGAAGGATCCGGTGGAGAAGTTCAAGCTCCGTCTCGGTGTCTTCGGGAGCGTAGGACGCGAATACGCCTCTGTCCCGCACTTCGAGACTTGGAACCGGCTTCGAGAGGAGCTCGAAGCGATTTCTCCTCAGCTTCATGCCAGCACGTCCTATGCTGCCGCGGCATCGGTGTTCGACGAGGAGACTCAGAGGCTGATTCGCGCCTACATGGACACCTACTCAGGGAAAACCAAGACCCCTGAGAAAGATCTCGACCGAGAGCGAGTCGCTGCTTCGCTCAGGCAGGCCCTCTCGTTCCACTTCGCGGCTTTCCCCAAGTCCAAGGCCAGGCTGGCGATCGCGAAGCTTTGGCTCGATCTATGCGCCGAGGAAAAGGATTCGAGATGCTCCGAGGAGGTTTCTGTCCGCATCCTCGCGGACTCTGAACTGAGGTCGCTACACGTCGCGGCGCTGACTGAGCGGATCGTGGCCGCTGAAGCGCTCTATCAGAAGAATCCCGTCGAAGGAAAGGAGCGGCTGGCCGCGGCGCTCGAAGCCAGGATACGTAGAGCTCCCAAGGACGAAGACTGGGACAAAGCCGCGCGAAGACTGGCCGAGATCCATCTGAACGCGCAGGAGCCGGAGAAAGCGATCCCGGTTCTCGACTCGTTGTTCACCCGCTCGTCGGACGCCGATGCGTTCTATCGTCTCCAGTGGGCACGATACCTGGCCAAGCGCGATGACGAGATCCTTCGCGACCATGCCGCCCGCGGAAAGCGGTTCCCCGAGCAGGAACACCCCCGGCTCGCGGCGATAGCGCGGGAAGCGACGCTCAGGAAAGCTCAGGGAGCCAGGACCTCAGGCGATGTCGCTGAGTACCAGCGGATGATGCGGGCTTTCATGGCATCGGACGCGACGGACGAGAAGAAGGCCATCGCGCTGAAGGACTATTTGAATTTCCTGCTGCAGAACAAGCGCTATTCGACAGCTCACCAAGAGCTTCTCTCGCTGCCCGTATCCAGGAGATTCTCGGCCGAGATCCAGCCCTTCGCGAAGGAGCTCGCTGGGGTTCACATCTCCGAGGGAAAATTCAAGGAGGCCGAAACGCTCTTGGGCGGCTCCGACGCGGTCTCACACCCTGAGCTCAACTCATTGCGCGTGATCGCCGCGCTTGGAGCCTCGGGCCGCGTGGACGCGAATGAGCTCAGATCCCTGCCCGTCGATCAACGGGCATACGTGCTCGGGATCTTATGCACGCTCAAACCCGAGTATGCGCTCGGGCTCTTCAAGCGTCTCGAATCGCTCAGTGACCCAGAGGCCGCTCTGATGCTGACTGCGCTGAGGCTGCAGAAGCGAAAATGGATCTTCCGCTTGAGCGTCGAGGAGTCGGCCATTCTCGCCAATGTCGCCCCACCCGTGATGTTGAACCCAGGCAAGACCCCGCTGGAGCAGGCGATCGAGGGGCTGCGGCTGCCTCCGGCCACCGCAGGTGAACGAGAGCTCGCGCAGGCCCTGCAGGACGCCCTGCCGCAAGTGAGGCGCATTCGCGGAGAGATCGCCGCGCAATTGCCTCAGCTTCCCGCGCAAGCTCAGGCACGCGTCCTGGCGGCGGCTAGCTCGGCGGAGCGCCGGGCCGGCGCGCTGATCGTGAAATCCCCCCTGCCTAACGGGCTGACCACATCCGAGGCGCGCGAGTACCGCTCGAAACTCGCCGAAGCCTCGAAGGAATTCATCGACCAGGCACGGATCTACGATAACCTCGCGAAGAAAGTCCGCGCCGACATCAAGCGCGCGCTGGCGAGCGTCCAGTCGGAAAGGCCTCCTCGCCTCATCGTGAGGAAATGGCCCTGGCCCTCGTTTCTCAGGAGCCAGGAGGCGCGCTGGAAATCCCTGAGGTCAGCGATCGCCAAGCGCCAGTACATCGGAGCGATGCTCATGACGGACTTCCAAAAAGCGAAGATGCAGGATACTCGAGACTACTACAAGCTGCGAGTCGGAATCCTCCTGCAGAGCTCGAGTTCCCAGATCATGCGAAAACTCGCCTATGAGGAACTGCGAAACGCCAGACAATCGGAGCTGCTTGCTCTATGGAAATAAGAATCACGGGACACCGGATATTCGCCGCCTTGATCCTTCTGGCCGTGTTCCCGGCCTCTTCGCCAGCCAGGGACAAGGTTACGCCGAAATACGGGTTCGAAGCCGAGGTGGTCGAAGGCGAGAGAAGAACCCCCGATCTGTTCTCGAAAATCACCCAGAACCAACAGACCCTCAACGCAGTCATCTACTCGAGAAAAAACTTCAACGACTTTCACGAAAAAGAAAGTCGATCCAGGCCCTTGTACCTTGAGGAAATCGTCAAACGAAAAGGCGGGTCGGACAAGAAGCGATGAGGATCCTTTCAGTCTCTACCGGAGGAATGGAGCTCGCGAGAGCCCACTTGATCAGGCCGACGATCACCGTGGGGCGGTCGCCCACCTGCGACGTCGTTTTCCGGGCGACCGGAGTCCGTTCAATTCACTTCTTGATCGAATGGGTGGGAACGGGGGAGTTCGACCCTTCGTCCGGCTTTTGGTCCGTCTTCGATCTGTCCGAATCGCCCGAGCAAGGGAGCGAGGGCATCGTGGTGTCCGAGGAACCGGTGGATTTCAAGGGGTTCGTCTTCCAGATCTCAGAAGACCGCCTTGCCGAGAATCCCGAGATCAGCGGCGGAATCACCGACCAATTGGCCAGGCAAATGCGGGCAAGGCGACCCGAGAGCGGCGGAAGCCAAATCCGTCTTCTCTTGGAGGCCATCCACATCCGTTCAGACTCCGGAGCGGTCGAGGAGATCCTGCACCTCGACCCTCAACGGGTTCCCCGCCTCGTCCGTCCCTTCCTGAACAGCCCCGAGTTCAAGATCGCCGCCTCCCGCATCGACAGGAGCAGAGCGTTCCAGCTTCTACTCGAAGAAATGCCCGGAGCCAGGATCTATTCACATGGGAGCAGAGTCGAAGCTCAAGCATCGATCCCCATATGCGAAAGCGACGTCTTCCTCGTCCATTGGGGAAGATTCGCGTTCTTTCTGCGTTTCGTCTCCGGCATCGAATCCTCGAAGATCAAGAGGGGAATTCTTCGCGAACGCTACCTCCTCCTCATGCTCCTGCTCGCCCTGAGTGGGCTTTTGTCTTTGACCGCCTACTTTATCTCGATACGCAGCGGAGACGAGGTCGCCCGGGCTGTTCCGGCGAAGCGCTTGGCGAAAGTGGAAATCCATGATGTCCCGCCTCGAGCGCAGCCCCCCTCGTCTCCCGCGCCGACGCCGCTCTATCGGCCCGAGGTCAAACTGTCGCCTCCGAAACCTGTCGTCGCGAAGAAAAGGAACGTGCCTGCGCCGCCCGTCCGGCGCCCCATGCCAGCGCGCCATGCGGATGCTCGCCCGAAAAACCCTGCCGCCATCGTTTCAAAAGCCCAGCCAACGCCCGCGCGGGCTCCACGCAAGGACGTGGACCAGGTCGGGATCCTCGGGGTGTTGAACCGAGGAGCGGGCAGCGGCGAGGGAAAGCTGGTCCAAAACCTCTCAACTGGCACGGTTCCCCCTGCTGAAGCGATCGCATCGAAGGGCTCAGGCGCTTCCCCGCTGGTTCAAGTCCCGCAAGGATTGGTCGTCCAACCCGGCGGGACTTCGAAAAGGCCTGAAACCGACCTATCTCAAGCCTCCACCCGCCTTGAGAACCAACGCGGCTTCGCGCCGGCGACCACCACGCGAATCACGCGAAGGGCCGGCGCTGACTCAGAGGTCTTGCCCGTCGCCAGCCGCGGAACCGGCTTCGCCGTCAGCGGGAGTCTGGATCGTGAGTCGATTCGGCGGGTGGTGAACAGCCATCGCAACTCCATCAGAAGCTGCTACGAGAACGCGCTGATCGCCAGCCCAGGCGTAGCGGGCAAGGTCACTTTCGAATGGATCATCTCGAACCAGGGAAACGTGATGTCGGCTCAGATCAAGGAATCCACCACGCGATCAGGAAGGCTCGACGCCTGCGTGATGGAGATCATCCGATCCATGAGGTTCCCTGCCGTACCGGGAGGCAATCCCACCATCGTCGTCTATACGTTCGTGTTTCAGACAAGCTCTTTCACCCAAACGTGCCCTAGTTCGATCCGCAGAGATAAAATACCCTTTGCCTTGTGTGAACCATACATTTCGCC
>CAYNDM010000003.1:21063-29641 GCA_964395265.1 uncultured Bacteriovoracaceae bacterium | reverse complement strand
GACCTTCACGAGCTCGTCGATCAGGTCGAGCGGCTCGCGGCCAGGGCGATCCAGCTTGTTCATGAAGGTGAAGATCGGAAGGCCTCTCATCCGGCAGACTTCGAAGAGCTTGCGTGTCTGAGGCTCGACGCCTTTCGCGGCGTCGATCAGCATGACAGCAGCGTCGGCAGCGGTGAGCGTTCGATAGGTGTCCTCGGAGAAATCCTTATGGCCAGGCGTATCCAGGAGATTGATCTGGTGGCCTTGGTATTCGAACTGCAGCACCGTGGAGCTGACGGAGATCCCGCGTTGCTTCTCGATTTCCATCCAGTCCGAAGTGGTGTGGCGCTGATTCGCCTTGGCTTTGACCGCACCGGCCAGGTGAATCGCTCCGCCATAAAGCAGGAGCTTTTCCGTTAAGGTGGTCTTACCGGCGTCGGGATGCGAGATGATGGCGAAAGTCCGCCTTCGCGCGACTTCCTTCTCGAGGGCTGCATTGCTCATGGTCAAAAGTGATGCCACAAAAACCCGATTCCCGAAAGCTCTCGATCCAGCAAGCTGGACGCCTCAGCTCTTTTTTGCCGCTTTTGAGGGTTTGTCCGAGACTCGGGTAAGCCCAGGGGAGGCCGGTTCGGCCGCCGCCAGCTTCTCCTTGCGCCGCTGGTTTTCGAGGACCAGGAGGTCATCCACTTTTTCTTGCGGGATGATCCGCCCCCGAAAACCGTGGTGGAGCCTCAGCTCCCGGTTTCGCCTGAGGCAGGTCTCGTAGAGCTGGGTGGCCGTTTCGAGATCGGCCTGGATCACATGGTAGTAGAACGGCGGCAGATGGGGATTCTCCAGCATTCGCATCGCCAGCGCGGGGAGAAGATCGTTGGATTTGCCGTTCAGAAACCGCTTGAGCAGCGGAAGCCATTCGCCGGGGACTCCGAGCGTGAAAAGGCTGGGAGGGACTCTTCGAACGAGCTTGGCCGGGAATTCGAAGCGCTCGCTCCCGTTCTGCGAAGCCCAGAGGAGCCGAAGGAGCGAGGCATACCCCTCGCGCAGCATTCGTCGCGATTTGACCGCGCCGAAGAGAAGGGCGCCCTGGCGCGTCGGGGTGGTCGTGCGCCGAAAGCGGACCTGGTCGCTGAAACTCCGCATCCCGATGAAGTAATAGGACTGCGGCCGGGTATTGACCACGTTGAAGGGCGGGTCCTCTTCTCGAAGCAGCTCGTTCTCGCGAAGCAGCGCTGCGGTCTCCGACTCGCAGATCTCGTAGCGGATCTCTCTGACGAGATTCACCAGGCGAACGACTTTTCGCGAAACCCTCTCCGGATGGACATGCCGATAGGAGCACAGGCGGGCCCGCAAGTCCTTGGCCTTGCCGACATAGAGGAGAGAAAGCTCGTTCCCGTAGCAAGGCCCATAGAAGAAATAGACTCCAGGGCTGCGCGGGAGCTTCAGGAAAAACTCGCGCCCCAACCTTTCGGTCAATGGGTTCTTGTAGGGGATGAGCCACTGCTGTTCGGGCTCCTCCGCGTGGCTCTCATGCTTCAGGTCGTCCATGCCCTCAGATCACGCTCCGGTGCCCAGCACTCTAGCAAAAAGCCGTCGAGCCGAACAGAGGGGGCGGGTTCGGCTCGATCTCAACCTGGTCGCTCGCCGAAGTTCTCGTGGCTCATCTCGTTTCGAGGGCGGGATCCGCCGCATGGGCTGACATGCGCTCCTCGATCCACCCGAGAATCTCCTCGCGGGTTCCGCACAGCACCGGAATCGGGGCGAGCGCCTCATCCACTCGCGATCGAGAAGCCTTGCTCCATGAGTTGTACCGAGGATCGAAGACGATTACGGATCCGGTATCGGTGGCTGATCTTACGAGCCTTCCCACGCGCTGTTTGAGCCACATCATGCGCAGCGGGAAGTCGTAGTCATAGAGCGCGAACTTGGTCTTGGCTTTTCGGGCCTCGGCCAGCGGGCCGCGGGTCATGGCCTCATTGATCTTCTCGATGATCACGCAGCTCAGGGCTTGTCCCGGGATATCCAGGCCCTCGCCGTACCGCTCGCTTCCGATCAGCAGAGCTCGTTCCGTCACCTTGAACTGGTCGGCGGCCCGACGGTCGCTGAGCGAGTCGAAGACGGTGATCCCCAAAGGCGAAAGGCGGTTTCGGAGGACGTCGGCAGCGTATTTCAGCCTGCGATTCGAGGTCAGGAGAAGCAGGGTCTTTCCGCCCAGCAAGTTCGTTGTTCTCTCGGTGAAATCGATCAGCGCATCCAGGTGGCTCGGAGTGCCTGGCTGCGCGACATCGTTCGGCAAATAGACCCGCGCCTGCTCCTCGAGACGGTATGGAGAAGGAAGAGAAAGTAACGGGCGCGAGGGTTGGAGCCCGATTCGGCGGGTGACGAAGTGATCGTCGGCGGTTCCGGCGCCCCTTCCGGCCGTGAGAGTCGCAGAAGTGAGGACGACCGAAGCTCGCGATTCGAAGAACTCTCCAGAGAGAGCGGAAACGTCGATGGGCGAGACGGTCGCGCGCCAGGTCGCCTCGCGCGGATCCCAATAAAGCAGACGGAGAAAATTGCTCTCCTCCCTCGCTAGCAACTTCCGCAGCTTCTGCGCATAGCTGTCCCAGCGGGCGTGATGCATCTTGAGCAGATCCAAGCCAGGCTCGGCTCGCGCTCCTTGGGATTCGATGCGTTCCAGCGCGATGCCGAGATAGCCACGCATCCCTTCCACCGATCCGGCGAGATTCGTGATCCCCTCGACGACCGGGCTAGCGAAAGGGACTCTCTCCTCGTAGCCTTCGCTCGATCCCGGCTGGTTCCGCAGCGCTCCCGGGATCAGCATGCGCAGCTCCGCCATGCGCGATCGGATTCGCTCCGTCAGCTCAACGAGCTTTTGAAGCGGGGGCGTGCCCGCTTCGTTTGAGTCCTCCGAATTCGCCGATTCCGCTGGATCCGCGGGATGGCGTTCCATCAGCTTCGCGATAGCCAGGCAGTCGCCGCTCGGGCGCTTCGATCCGGTTCGGCAGAAACGCTCCAGGTTCAATGCGAGCTCCTCTTCCTTGAGCTTCGCCGAGTAGGCTTCGGTGATCTGGTCCTCCAGGTGATGGGCTTCGTCGAAAACGATGTCGCGAATCTGGGGCAGATGGACCGGCCAGCGGAACACAAGCGAGTGATTGGCGATCACCACGTCGGACTGATGGGCTAGCCTGGCGCTATCGAAAAAATGGCAGATCCCGTAAAAGCGGCAATTCGGTCCCAGCGTGGTCGTGTGGTGCGAGCGCACTCTTTCGATCAACCCAGAGAGCGAGGGCCATTGGATCTTCAGGTAATGCGAAAGGCGGTCGAGCTCCGCTAGGCGCGATACCGAGGCGAAGCTCAGCAGGTAGACGAGCGCCAACCTCTCCTCGAGCGGGGCGTTGGGGTCGAAGTCTTCTGCCTCGGCGTGGAGTTTTCGGAGGCAAACGTAGTTTTCCTGGCCTTTGACCGTGGTAGCCTTGAGGTCCGGAATTTCTAGCAATTCGGCTACGGTCGGCACGTCCTTCTCGAGAAGCTGGTCTTGAAGCGATTTACTGTGGGTCGAAACGACGAAGGGTTGTCCGGTCGCTCTCGCGGCCATCACCACCGGCACCAGATAGGCGATCGACTTTCCGGTTCCCGTCGGCGCTTCGATCGCCACGCGCTGACTGCTTTCGATCGCCTCCCGGATCTCCTGGGCCATGCGCTCCTGAGACTCCCTGAAGCGGAATGTCGGATGAGCGGGAGCGGGGCGGTTGAGCGCCTCACGGATTTTTTCAGCGGGGAGAGAGGGACGAGGAGAGGAGTGCTTGGACAGGTCTTCGTCCCGAAGCTCGCGCAGGTCCCCGCGTCCGGGGCGCTCCAGCCAGGGAGGAGTCTCGCGTTCCAAGCTGAACTCGCCTTCGAGCGGCGCCTCGAAATACCAGCTCCACCACCAACGCTCGCTTCCTTGCCTTGGTCCAAGGTACTCTCGGACCAGCGGCCTGAGGAACGGGCGGTGCAGATTCATGGTGTCGCGCGCTTGCACCAGGATCTTCAAGAGGTCCTCGCAGTCCTGATCCGCGCGATGCGCGTTGGATCCGTCCATCCCCATCCACGCCCGAAGCGCTTCCATCGAAAGCGAGGCGTGATCGGGAAAGAGAATCGCGATCGGGTCGATGGAGTTGTGGACCTGAAACGCGCGATCTCCTGCATGAGGCGCTACGAAGTGGTTCAGGAATTTCTGCTCGAGCGAGGCGTTGTGCGCGACGATCGGATGATCTCCCAGGAACGCCAGGAGCGAGGGGATCACCTCTTCGATACTCCTCTCCGAGCTGAGCATCTCGGGCGTGATCCGCGTGAGTTGGACGATCGGCAGCGGGATTTCGCCCTTGGGGCGAACGAATGCATGGAAGTGTTCCGTGGCTTTCAGGTTCTCGACTCGAATCGCTCCGATCTCGATGATCTCCGAAGTCTGCGGATCCAATCCCGTGGTCTCGAAATCCAATAGGATGAAGGTAGGGTCCATGACCCTTCATCCTAGCGCAGCTGTGTCCGCGATGACCTCAGAATGTTAATTTTCTTATTTTCAGACCAAAATACTCCGAAATGATTCTTAGGCGCACAACAGGTCAGTCCATGAAACACTCCTCTCGTATTGGAACCATTGCTCTCATCGTACGCCTCGATAAAGACACTCCCTGCCTGATAGACGCCTTGTCGGATGATCACGAGATCTCTGTTCTCGAATCCGCGGTTCGCGCAGGGGAGGAGGACCCGCTTCAATCCGTGTATGTTTTTCGAAAAAGGCAGCTGCAGGAAGACGAGGAGTTTGGGGACTACGTCGAAGAGCTTCTGAGCCAGCCGTTTTTGAGGCCTGAGATCCAGGAGCACGGGGTGCAGTGGCTGCGCTCGAAAATTCGCATCGAGCAGTTCCAAAAGAGCGAACGCGAGGCGACGCGGGTGATCTCCGAATACGCCTACCGGATCTTTCAGGAGAGTCCTTGGAGGACCGAATTCTTCCTCTCCGGACCTACCGCCAAGGTCAAGGTTCGGGTGTATATGATGCCTGGCGTTAACGGTGCAGGCTCCAAACCGAGCTCGCGCGCTTCTTAAATTGATCTTTGATGATGAATCCTCGAGCGAAGTCCTTTAAGTTCGAGGCATGATCGCGCATCCAGACTTGATGTCGACGCCTGAGCAGATTTCGGAGCTGGCTGGCCGTCTGCGCGAAGCCGACATCATCGCCTTCGATACCGAGTTCATTCGGGAGAATACGTTCTTTCCCGTCGTCGAGATCATTCAGGTTGCCACGGACAGCGAAGCCTGGCTGGTGGACGTCAGGCCGTTCAAGGGATCCAAAGATAAAATCGAAGGGATCCGGCCTTTATTGGATATCTTTCGGGATCCCAAGATCCTGAAGATCGTCCACGCGGCTCAAGGAGACCAAGAGTGCCTTTGGACCAGTTTTGGGGTGGTCGCTTCACCGTCCCTGGATACCGCGGTGGCCGCTTCTCTCTGCGGTTACGGCGAAGGCGTCGGTCTCGGAAATCTTCTCAAGAGCGTTCTCGGAGTGACCATCAAAAAGGGGCATGCCCGAACCAACTGGGGAGTTAGGCCGCTTCCCGCGCAGCTTTCGGAATACGCGTTGGCGGACGTCGAGCATCTCGTGAAGCTGGGAAGAAAGCTCCTGGCCGAGCTCAAGGAGCTGGGACGAGAGGAATGGGCGAGGGAGCTTTCGGCCAAATGGGAAGACTCCGCGCTTTATGAACCCGATCCTCAAGGGCTCGCGGACAAGCTGGCTCGAAGCGGAAGACTCGACAAACGGGGTTACGCGGCACTACTCGAATTGATGCGATGGAGGGAGCAGCGGGTCAGGCAGCTCAACCTTCCTCGGCGCTGGGTCGCGGACGACAACGTGATCATGGATCTGGCGCATGTTCGTCCCAAGGACATGGAGCATCTGAGCGCGTTTCGGGGCTTGAACAAGGGGGAGCTCAAGAACAGTGGCGAAGCGATTCTCGAGGCGATTCGTCGCGCAAGCGAAGTTCAGGACATCAAGATTCCCCGAATGCCCAGGCCCGATATCCCTTCGTCATCCGAGGCACAGGTCCTGGATTTGCTGAAGTGTTACATCGGAATGCTGGCCGACGAACACCGGATCGCCGCGAAGCATCTGGTGGTTTCGGCCCAGCTCTTGCCCCTCCTCAGAAGCAAAGCCCGCGACGGAGCGGACTTGGCGCGCGAAGGATTGCTCAGCGAAGGCGCGGCTCGCCTGATCGGCGACGAGGTTGTGGCTTTTCTCAGGGGCCGTCGAGCGCTTTCGGTCAACGGAACGCAGGTGAAGATCGTGAAACTGGGGGAAGAATGAGCTCCTGGCCTAAGACTAAGCCGTTCGCCGAGCGATTTCGGGTCGAGGATCTCGTCCCGCGAGACGTCAAGCCCGGCGAGTTCCGGGCCGTCTTCATCGGCGAGTCTCCTCATCGGGACGAGGTTGCGCCGGATTCCGCAAGCGAGCGCTCTCCCTTCAGAGGAGTGGCGGGACGCGAGTGGTGGTCGGCTCTTTCGCGCTACTTGAAAGCGCCCTACGACGGAAAGAAAGTCCCTCCGCGCTCTGAGCTCCTGCGTTTGTGCTCGGAGCTTCGAATCGCGGTGATGAACGCAGTTCAGTACCCGATCGATCCCAAGATCGAGCTTCATCAAGGCGAAAAGAGCTCGCCGATTCTCCAGCTGGGATTCCATAAGGCCACCGGAGAGGGAAGCTATAAGACCGTTTTCAAACGGGGTCAGAAAAATCCGGTGACCGAAGCGATCGACGACCTTGCTTCACGCTTGCGGTATTTTGAGGACTCGGACGCCGCTTTGGTCTGCCTCGGCAATGACTCGCGTTGGTTCGTCGAGAAAGCGCTCCAGAAGCTGGGTTGGGAGCGCGAGCTGGTGACGATCCCGCATCCTTCATCCTGGTGGCGCAATGCCGGTTACAAGAGCAGAGCCATCGATTTCTTGGAGCAGGAGCTGGGCCCCGCGAAAGCATAAGTGCTAGGGTGTGAGCACCAGGCTGCCGAAATCTGTCCGAGCTTGCTAGCGGACGGTCTTACTGATGGAAGAGCTTACTCGCTCGTTCCCATTCCGCTGCCTTCAAGGCCAGAGCCGCTTTCATGTCCGGTCGCGGTTCCACCTTGTTCCATGCCTTCCGTTCCCTCTTGCTGGGACTCGGGTCCAGGAGTCGCTTCCATCTCCATCGTGTTGCTCTGAGGTTCAGTTTTCTGGGGAGTGCCTTCTTGCGGGCTCTGAGTGCAAGCGCCTGCGAAAAGGGCAAGACCCACAGCAGCGATCAGTGTTTGAGCTTTCATTCTTCTGTCTCTCCTCCCTGGGTTTTTGCGCCAGGAGTCTGGTTTCAACCTCGTTAGCCGGCCCGATGCAATACGTGTTCCCGCGAACCGCGATCAGCTCTCCGGGCTTTCGGATTTTTTGGAGGAGGGACGAACGTGCCGTTGGATGATTTCGCTTTCCTCGATCGCCTTTTTGTCCTCGAGCTTGACTGCCTGGGTGATCCATTCCTTTCCATGGGCGCTAGCCCATGCGAATAGCCCGTACTTCAAGCCTCTACCCGCCAGGACCGCGAGAGCGATGGATGTGACGCTCATGTTCGTGAGCGCGCAAAAAGCGACGGCAGGCTGTTGAGGAAGGGGACCGATCGCGAAGAAAAAGAGAGCGAGCCAACCATAGCGATGAATGAATTTTGCCGCGCTCTCCCATGCCTCCGATTTCATCAGGGCTTCCCCAAAGATGCTCTGGATCATCGGCTCTCCATAGCCTTTGATCAGGCCGGCCAGCGCGAGCGCCCCCACGGCGGATCCAAGTGAGATCCAAACGAAGATTCGAATCCAGCGTTCCGGTCTCAGGAGAATCGAGGAAACCAGGAACGCCTCAGTGGGAATGAAAGCGACGAAGAGATCTATGCCCGCGAGAGTGCTCACCGCAGGCAGATACCACCAGCGATCCGAGTAAGCTCCCAATCTGTCGGTCATCCTCGCGAACCAATTCATCTGCGCCGAAGCTAGCAGAACGCCCAGGGGATGTCACTCCAGGGCGTTCCATGTCTTTGGCGAATCGCTCAGACGCCTTTTTTGAGCGGGATGAAGACCTTTTCGTCAGGGCCGCGCTGCACATAAAGCATGGTGACGTCGCGCTCGCGGATGTCTTTACTCATCTTCGCGAACTCCTCGGCACTGCTGATCTCCTGATCATTGGCCTTCAGGATCACGTCGCCAGGGACCAGTCCTGCTTCGAAAGCCATGCTGCCGGGGTCGACTCCGATGATCAGGGCGCCTCCGCCTTTCTCTATTCCCAGCTCCATCATGAATTCATCGGGAAGGTCCTGAAGAGCGAGCCCGATGGGTGGCTCCCGGTTCTCGGTAGTCGCGACTTGCCCCGCCAACTGGGTCTCAGGGCGCGGGCTAGGCTGTTCCAACACTTTGAGCGTGACCCGCTTGGGTTTTCCATTCCTGAGAACCTCGACCGGAATCTCGCTTCCCGCCTTGGTCTTCGATACCAGGGTTTTGAGCTGCGAAGCGTTTTCGACAGGCTGTCCTGCCCAGCTCGAGATGACGTCGCCGACTTCCAG
>CAYNDM010000003.1:0-21053 GCA_964395265.1 uncultured Bacteriovoracaceae bacterium | reverse complement strand
GTGAGGGTGCTCACCAGGGCGCCCTTCGGCGAGGGAACTTTGAAGTACTTGGCCATCGATTCGTCGAGGTCCTGGGCAACCACGCCGATCCATCCGCGCGCGACCTTTCCGTGCGCGAGGATCTCATCGGCGATCCTCTTGGCCATATTCGAGGGAATCGAAAAACCGATCCCGACGAAGCCCCCGCTTTGCGAAAATATCGCCGCGTTCAGGCCGATCATTTCTCCTTTGAGATTCAGAAGCGGACCACCCGAGTTCCCCGGGTTGATCGCGGCATCCGTCTGGATGAAGTCTTCCGTGTCGAAGGCTCCCAGCTCCGCGCGACCGACGGCGCTGATGATTCCCGAGGTAACCGAGTGAGTCAGGCCGAAGGGAGCCCCGATCGCCACGGCCCAGTCACCCACCTCGACCTGATCCGAATTGCCGAAGCGGATGACGGGAAGGTTGTCTACTTTGTCGATGATCTTGATCACCGCGATGTCCGTGTTCGGGTCAGAGCCCACGACCCGTGCGCGCCATTCTTTTTTTCCGTCCAGCGTGACCAGGACTTTCTGCGCGCCTTCAACCACGTGATTGTTCGTCAGGATGACGCCATCGGGTGAGATGATCACGCCTGATCCGATTCCCGTTCCGGAGTCCTCCTCGGGCATCCCGAACGGAAAAAGGGCGTTGGCCGGCTCCTCTTGCTTCGTGGCGCTGATGCTGACTACAGCGGGTGTAGCTTTTTTGGCCACGTCGTTGAACGCCTTCGAGGTTCTCTCCAGCGCGGCTTTTCCTCTGGGGGCTTCGTCAGCTTTTTGCGTGGTCGTTGGCGCTTGGTTGACCGGGGGAGCGAGCTGCGGCTGTTGCTCGTTTTGGACGGCTTGCCCCCAAGTCCCAAATAAGAGGCCCGCTACCGCGGCAAGAGAGACGAAGTGTTTTTTGATCCGAACAGGTAATCGGTTGGCCATGCCGGTTCAATTGCAGGGGAGGTGCCGTTCGGGCGCAAAATCGACCCCGATCCGCAGAAAAAAACCAGCTGCTCGCCAACCGGACGGCCAAGCTTTCTGGCTCAGGTGTTCAAGCGTTGCCTGTCGCATCCAGGCCTCTGGCCGCCGCGCTCAGGCCCCTTGTCTACCGCGCTCAAGCTGTAGCGCCGCAGCACTTTTTGAATTTCTTCCCGCTTCCGCACTTGCAGGGATCATTACGGCCGAGCTTGGGCTCGGGACGGACATAGGTGCCTGGCTTCAGCCCTTGAGCGTCCAAGAAACGCCATTCGCCTCCGTCCTTTTCAAAAAAGCTATGCTCATAATGATCGTGCTCCTTGCCTTCAGCACGATAGCGGGCGTGAAACGTGACCGTGCCTTTCTCGTCGCCTGCTTGGCCCTCGCTGGTCTGCAGGATCTTCAGACCCAGCCACTCCGAGCCTTTGGACCCCTCTTCGATCTCCTCGCGTTTCACTTCGCCTTTGGTCTTCGGATGATGAGTGCTCAGGATGTAATCGATGTCTCCCCGAGTGAAGGCCGTGTAACGCGAACGAAGCAAGGCTTCGGCGGTGGGCGGCTTGGCTTTGCCTTTCAGATAGGGAAGGCAGCAGGACTCGAGAGATTGTTCGGAACCACAGGGACAAAGTTGAGTTTCGGTCATGGGGGGTATATTAACCTCAACATGCAATTCGAGGAAAACGAATATCGTCAGATACTGCGGGAAACCCTGGATCGAATCGAACAGGCATTCGACGGGGTCGATCCTGATGTTGCTGAATGCGAGCAGGCCCTGGGTTCCATGACGATCGTCCTTCCGGGGGGAGCCCGCTGCATCCTGAGTGCACAGCCCTCAGTGCGGCAGCTTTGGCTGGCCGTGGCCTCCAAAGGCGTGGCCTTTCACTTCAACTATGATAGCGCCCGAGGCGAATGGGTGGATGACAAGGGCCGCGGCATCGAGCTCTTGTCCTATCTCAGGTCTTATCTCAAGGACGAGATCGGTTTAGAGCTCAAGATTCCGTAGATTGGGATTTTTTATGGCTGTTTAGGGCCGGATTGAGCGGCTCTGGCGATCGGGGCGTGATAGATCATCTGAATCACGACTCCATCGGGGTCCGCCATATAGAATGAGCGGGCGCCGTCGCGGTGGGTCTTGATCTCCTTCACGATTCTGGCGTTTTGGGCTTTGACCCAAGCATACCATTCATCCACCGACTCGGGTGTAGGCAGGGCAAAGCCGATATGGTCCACCGCCTGGCCCTCACGGCTTTTGGGACCGGGGGGAGAGGCATGAATGGCGAGGTTGTCGTGTCCGTCGCTTGTGAGGTAGACATTGTCCGGATCCGGCTCCCATTCAACCTGCATTTTGAGGACCCGGGTGTAGAATTCCTTGGAACGCTGTGGGTTCTCGACGTTCAGTGCGACGTGACGCAAGCCTAAAGTTTTCATGGAATTTTAATTAACCTGAAGCCGGGCGACAGCCAAGAGCGAACCCCTGAGGCAACGGGATGGAGAGGCATCTGTGACTGAAGCAAATGTGACGATTTATACGATGGACTATTGCCCCTACTGCGAGAGGGCCAAGGCGCTTCTGAAGAGACGCGGGATCGGATATCGGGAAGTCCGCGTTGCCGACGACGACGATTCCCAGTGGAACGAGCTCTACAAGCGATCGGGAATGCGCACGATGCCTCAAATCTTCAATGGGGATCGGCTAATCGGAGGTTACACCGAGCTGGCGGCCCTCGACGCTCAGGATCAGCTCGGGTCCCTGAAATCAGGCTCCTGATGGGGGTCTGGAAGACTCGGACAGGGACTTTTTCCAAAATATCTTGTTGAAAACCATTTGGGCTGGCGGTAATCAATCAACTCCTCAAACGAATTCTGTCGGAGTTTCAACTTCGCGGAACTATTGCGTCCCCATCGTCTAGAGGCCTAGGACATCGCCCTTTCACGGCGGTAACCGGGGTTCGAATCCCCGTGGGGACGCCATTTTTCTTTCTTCGAACCGAATTCCTATTTCCAATCTGTAGCTTAAATCGATTTTTCTTCGTCCGAATCGGATGGCGGCCCTAGGGGAAAATTCGAAATTTTTGCATTTTAAGTGTTGATTGAGTTCAAATCTCTTAATGGGCAATGCAAAAGTAGAATTTGTTGATGACGGCAATCTGATGGAAGCGATTGCCTACTTTCAAACTCATGAAGAAAGCTGTCAGTTTCTCATTAATAATCTGAAAACTTACGGGGCAAAGCTCACTGATCATCACAATAGCGGAAACTATAAAATTATCCGTGATGGCTCTAGAGTTAAGGGTGCTTTCTGCTTAACTCGTAGAGGAAATCTTCTCGCGCAAACCGATTTGGATTTCACTGATTTAATTCTCCGGTCATGTTCTGAAGAAACAGTTCCTTTAAAGGGTTTTATAGGCGGTTGGCGAACCATTGAGCCGCTTTGGCACAGCTATAAAATTTTATTTTGGCGTCTCGCAAGGATCGGTTCTCCGGTTCTCCGAACTGAGGAGAACCCAATTGGTCTGATTAATGTTACAACATCAACACCATGGCTGATCAAACATCCAACCGACTGAGGCGCAATTCCGACAAAATTATGAAGCTCTGGGAGGAGCGTGTTTACAAAGAAGTCGCCGCTGCTCGTTACCAAGAAACGCTTGCGCTGAGGGATTCGCTTCCCGAATACATCAGCCAACTTGCGGATGCGCTATCAACGACGATTGATCGGACGGAAGCACGCAAATTAGCCGATCGTCTGGATAGCATCCGCGTAGGAAGGAAGCATGGTCATGAGCGTGCGGGCAGCCGCAACTACACGATGGATCAAATGATTGTCGAGTACCACATCCTCCGTCAAACGATCTTTGACGTCATGGAAGAGGAGGTCGAGCTTTCGAAGGTCGAGAGAGAAGTGATCATAGCCTCCGTCGAGCAAGCGGTGAATGATGCCGCAACTCAATTCAACGAGACGCTTCGCGATATTCAGCAGAAATTCACTCAGAGCCTCGCTCATGATCTTCGAACGCCGATCACCTTCGTAAAGACGAGCGCCCAACTGATGCTTCGCCGCCCGAATGATGTGGATTTCTGCATTCGGACGGCTAGTCGAATTTCGAGCACCATGGATCGCCTCGATTCCATGATTCATGATCTTTTGGATGCGAGCCGATTTCGAGCGGGTCAGGCCTTGATCCTTACATTTGAGGAGTGTGACCTTGATCTAATCGCAAGACAGGTCGCCGACGACGTCAACTTCACCCATGACACTCGTGTACAAGTGATTTCAGGTGGTTCCTGCCTCGGAAACTGGAACGAAGATGGGATTCGGCGCGCGATCGAGAATCTCACCACCAATGCGGCTAAGTACGGTCGACCCGGCAGTCCCATCACGCTCCGAGTGAGTCAGACCCCCGAGAAAGCAATTCTTGAGGTTCATAACGAGGGGGATCCTATCCCGCCAGACGAACAGTCGATTCTCTTCGAGCAGTTCCGCCGCACGCGTTCCGCTCAAGGAAAGGCCGGGTGGGGCCTGGGCTTGACACTGGTTAAAGGGATTGTCGAAGCCCATGCTGGCCACGTGAGTGTCCACAGCGAAGAGGGACGGGGTACTACCTTCAAGATCGAGCTTCCAAAGGCACCTGATCAATCAAGATTTCAGCCAGATCCAAGAAAATAGGTCATTTCTTGAGAGCATAGTGACATGGCTCCCGGAGTTGCGATTTTCTGAGAAGGAAAAAGAAAAGTGCTTAGCTCTGGCTCTTCTCAGCAGTAGGATTCCGCATCCATCGGTACACCTCCGGCGCCGGAGGCGATGCTTCCGTTCGTCTGACCCAGGCGACAATGACCCATCGGATCGGAGGCCCCAATAAAAAAGGCCCGCCGACGCGATCGGCAGGCCTTCCTGGCTATGCACTCATCATGTGCTCATGTGCTCATCGTCTTTACAACCTGCGCCTGATCCGCGCCTTTCGGAGTCGGCGTTCCTTCGAGAAAACGAAGGTTCGAGTTTCATACGTCTGCGGGATCGGGGCTTTGCCCAACCAGCGGGTCAATACCCCCAGCGCGGCAGTCTGCTGGGGCATCGGCAGGTCATGATAATCGACGATGTGATTCCCCCCACGGATCAGATACCAGTGATTGTCGGTCCCCGGCTTATTATTGATCTTCCGAAAAGCTCCTGCAGTGTAGGGGTCGAATTCGCCGTACACGAACATGATGCGTTCGGCGTTCTTTTTGACCCATTCTTTGATGTCGAGCATGACCGCTGGCGTGTAGCTGGTCGTAACGCCCGGCGGAAGGTACTGCTCCATGGTGTAGGGATGCACAAGCTGAGAAGCGATGTAGCTGAAGTTGATGTCAGGTGATCCCAGCTCGGTTTGCGCCTGATAAATGTAAGAATGATTCGTAGGGAATTCTGCATCCGAGAATTGGTCCGGATGGTTGGTGATTTTCAGGAATTCGGCCAATTCCTCGGTGCTTGCCGACGCCCCAGGAATGTGATCGCATCCTACTTCCTCATCCGTTGGATCGGTGTACTGCCAATAAGAAAACGGCAGCTCGATAACGGCATGCTCGAACGCGACTTCCTTGCCTCCGAGAACCGTATAACTCCCTTCGATCTCCGGAAGGATGCCTTCTCTGCGATCCAGGAGGATTGATTGCAGTTCCTTGATGCGCGTACGGCATCCGGCGTATTTGGCGCCGCCCACCCGCTCGACGAAGCGCACATACCGTTTGTCCGCGGGTGAGAAAGACAAGGGCGCCACGTTAGCGATCGTGCCGTCCAAGTCGTTGGGAAAGAACCGCCGGTGATAAATGGACGTCATTCCCCCCTTGCTGTTGCCAGTGGCTACCCATTTAGCCGTGTAGACTGCCCTGAACGCCTGGGAAATTCGATGGAAATCCCATGCGGACTGACGGACTGACAGGAGCCTCCAATCCACGTTCTGAGGAAAGGAGTTACCGTAAAAGCGGTGTTCGACTTGGAGCTGGTTCGTTCCGAAATCCTCAGCGACGCGGCTCAGCCCTTGGTAATAGATTTCGTATCCGCTGGTTTCCAGGACCATCGGCTCCTCGAAGCCACGATGAAAAAGCACCAGGTGCTGCTCGAAGAGCGGGGACTGGGGATCAAAATGATCGGCGGGCTGCTTGAACGTGATCGCGAAACGCCGCAGGGATTTCTCCACGTCCTCGGGTGCGGTGGTTTCTGTGGCCTGAACCCCGGGTATGGCGTTCAGCACGGACAAGACGTCATCCGCGGCAGAAGCCCACGAAGCCCATAGGCCCGTTCCAGGTAATAGGAGCAAGGAAAGTACAAAAAAGGTTCTTATTCTCATAGGATCCTTTTCTCTCGAACCGCCTGAATCGCGCGATCGCGGTCGGGTTGGAAATTCGCGTTTGACGTCACTTTTCCCTGCTTATCGCACTGCCCCGGTCATATCGCCAGATTTAAATGAACGCATTCGAGCGAGAACACCTCAATATGCGCACTTGAATGCGCGCACCTCCGGCGCCGGAGGTGCCGGTTCAGCAATGGAGCCAGTAGGAGTCCTAGGTGATGAAGAAAATGTTGATTTTTTTAACTTCACTCCCAAGAGCAAAGCCCGGAATGAGTCACGCACTCTTGGCGGTTCAGCCCCTTGCAGAATTCCTCATGAGCTTCGCTGCCTTCTTTGGCGGAACAGGTTTTTTCGCCTTTCTTCTGATTCTGTAAAAGGAGAACAGACTCCAGTCCGAAAGCCGAGAAGGTGGTGAAGCCGCCCAATACGCTTCATTTCTAGATCCCGCTCGAAGGCAAGACCAGCCAGTCAGGGAGTTTGGAAAGGATTTAGGCTTCGGCTGTTTTGTCTGCCCCCTTCAGTAGTCCAAATCTTTCTAATTGAACTTCCCGAACGCTTTTCATACGGTTTTTGCGTGGAATCGATCGAAGAAATCAAAGAATTGGAATCTCGTCTCATTCAGGCGGAATTAGGGCCTGACCCGAAGTTCTTCGAGGAGTTCCTGGCTGACGATGCCATTCTCGACGGCGTCCGCGCGAAGGGTCGCGTGGTCGCGGGTCACCAGCCTGATTCTAGCGCCAAGTTCACGAAAGTTAAAATGACGGATTTCGAATACGTCGCTCACGGGACGGACTTGGTCGTGGTGACCTGCAAGGGAACCTTTGAGGGTCCCAAATGGTCCGGCAGTCTCAAGTTCATGCGCGTTTGGTTCAGGCACCAGGGGCAATGGCGGATCATTGCCGCTTCGACGCAAAGTGCTTAGCGAATCTCATTTAAAAAGCCGCTGTATCTTGATCCATTCCCTCTTGTGTCAGCACCTGCTAGGTACTAGAGAGGCCTGCGCCTTTTGCTGGCTCTCTGCCTGTGTCCGAACCGGCTGAATCTGGCACCTTCGTGGTCTTTGGCGTGCAACGCCTGAGAAAATGGACTTGAGTCCCCGCCAGGTCAGGGAGCGACTGATGAGCGCCGAGACGAGTATTCTCGCTCAGCTCAAGCGACAGTCCGTGAATAGGGCATTCGTTCGAGACGTCCTGCCTGGGGTGATCGCCGATCTTGCGTCGGCGACAATCTATGGTTCCACGAGACTCCGGTTGGCCGTATTCGATTGGCTGATCGACTATCTTCTCGCTCGCGGATTGGGAGCGGACGAGATCCAAAAGGTCGTCGACAGCCTCGGAAGCGGATTGGCGCCGAAAATTCCGCGGCTATATAGCCTGTCCGGATCGGAGTTCCGCGTCGATGTGAGCGAGAGAATTGCGCTGCTGGCGGATCGGCCGATGCCTGTGCTCAACGAGATTGCCGATCGATATCTGCAATGCGTCCTTACGCGAAATCGCGATGGCGGGCGAGATCTGTTTTTTGACGAGCTGAGGAATGGGCGGAACGTTCAGGAGATCTATAAAGACATCCTGATTCCTGTTTTGAACGAGCTGGGAAGACTTTGGCAACATGACGAAATCACCGTAGCGGACGAACATTTCAGCTCTGCGATCATTCATCGTGTATTGGCTGACCTGCATGCGGTGATCGATCTTCCGGATCCCAGTCTCGGGAAAGTGGTCATCGCCGGAGTGGAGAATGAGCTGCATGATTTCGGAGCCAGGATAGTCGCGGATCTGATGGAGATAGATGGCTGGGATACCAGCGTCTACGGCCCTGATTTGCCGCCGCAGGAATTGTGTGAAGCGGCCCGGCAAGAGCGACCGCAGATCGTCGCTTTGTCCGTGACGTTGCCTTCTCATCTGGTTGAAATGGGAGAGACGGTCCGAGCGCTGAGATCGCTTGCTTGGGACACGAGATTCGCCATTCTCCTGGGCGGTGCACCGTTTGCGACGGATCCGGCCATTTGTTCGTCGCTTGGCGGGGATGCTTGTGCTGCTACCGGCTTTGATGCGCTTCGAGTGGCGCGAGCGCTGGCCCTTCGTTCCCAGCCCATGAGGGGGGCAAATCAGATCGAGCGAAGAGTCCGATCCGGGCAGACGATTCTGCCGGCATCCGAACGGTCGGCGCTCCCGCCGATGCAAGAGATGCATCGCCTGTCGAGTGAGATGAGTACCGCTCATCGGAAACTCGTCAAAAGTCACGCGGCAATGACCCGTTTGAATGACGAGAAAAACGTCGCTCTGGGGATCGTAGCGCATGATGTTCGAAATGGTATTCAGGCGATCCAGAGCGCGACAGCCTTATTGAAACAGGATTCCCAAGGTTGGGGGGAAGTCCAGAAGAAGCTCCTTCGCCTGATCGAAGATTCGGCGTCTTCGATGGCTGCGCTTGTCGAAAGCTATCTGGATCTCGCGAAGATCGAGGCGGGCACGCTGGAGTTGCGCAGAGCGGAGACGGATTTGAACGAACTCGTAAGAACGCGTGTCGTGGTGGCTAACCTGCTGGGGCGGAGCAGTGGGATTGAGATTTCCTCCGAGGCGACCGAAACGTCGATCGTCGCCAGAGTCGATCCTATGAAGCTGAGCCAGGTCCTGGACAATCTTCTGAGGAACGCCATTCAGTTCTCGCCGACAGGCGGTAAAGTGATGGTTCGGACAGAAGAGCAAGGGAGGCTCGCTCTCATATCCGTGACCGACCAGGGTCCTGGAGTGGGGCCTCAGCAGGTGAGCTCGCTTTTTCGACCGTTTGGAAAAGCGGCGCAGCAAGGAAGACGATCCGGAAACGGATCGGGACTGGGTCTTTATATCGCGAGGAAGGTCGTCGAAGCGCATGGCGGAGAGATCTGGGTGTCTCGCGTGGCGCCCGAAGGTGGCAGTAAGTTCACGTTTTCGATCCCGCGTTGGTGAAAGAGCGCTTTACTTATTTTCGCAATTGACTCTATTGCGATCCCAATATCTCACGGCTGGGTACGATTCGGAGGATCGCACGGACGGCGCGGAGGGGCGAAGCCCCCCAGGTTCTCGTTTTCCCCTGGAGCTGTGTTTCTCCTGAAAGTGCGCGCTTTTCTGTCTACGCCTTCTTTCCCAACACGCAGTGAACCAGGGGATTCAGCTCAAGCTGCTCCGTCCGGAGCTCGGTCAGGCCCGCACGGGTCATGGCTTTGGACAGAATCTCCGCCTCTTGTACGGAACTTGCGTCGGAGGCGCCGGGTCCCCGGGGTTGATAGGTGAGTCCTACAAGTCCGCCGCTGTTCAGGTGCGCGACGATTCGACTCAAGGCCTCATCCAGGTCGGGCCAGAACATATGGGAATTCAGGGCATAGATTCGATCGAAGCTCCCAAGCGTATTGAGCGACTCCAGTCCTCCACAGATCAATTTGACCTGTCCGTTCTTGATGCTTGCCCGGTTGTTCCCGGTCGCCATGCGAACCATGGTTTCGGAATGGTCGACGCCGGTGATTTTGCAGTCTGGATGGCGCTCGGCGATCTGCTTGATGGCGAGTCCGGGGCCAAATCCGATCTCAAGAACGGCTTGCCCGTTCCGGATCCTGAGTTGATCCACGGTCCATTTGTTCCTCTGGCGATTGGATCCTCTGAGCGACATGATCATCCCGGCAAGCCAGCCAGCGAATCCTTCTGGTTTGGAGAACTGTTTATAGATGCCGTTCATGATTTCGTTTTCCTGTATTTGAAATAAAGATACCATTATGACAACTAAGTTGTCAAAATCCAACGAGGGCCAGAGAGAGTGAGTTATTGAGTGAGATATTCTATTGTTATTCTCGTGGGTTGGTTGTTTACTGACGATCGATGGCGATGAAGGCGAGAGGCGCTTTGTCAAAGGCAAGGGAATTCGAGGAGCTGGCCACTCAAGTCAGAAGGCTCTTCCACAGGCTGAAGGCTGTCGGAGAGCAGATGCACCAGCTCGACAAGGTCTCGGCCAGCCATCGCGCCGTTTTGGAGGGGCTTTACCGGGGAGGGCCGCAGACCGTGCCGGCAATGGCTCGCGCCCGGCCTGTATCGCGCCAGCATATCCAGAAACTGGTGAACGCCCTTCTTGAGGAAGGGCTTGTTTCGATCCTTCCCAATCCAGGGCATAAGAGATCTTCGTTGGTTGCCTTGACGCCAAAAGGACGAAAATTATTCGAACGGATGCATGAAAAGGAGATGGAGGTCCTTGCTCAGCTGAGGCTGCCGGTGGGGAGCGAGCAAATCCGCAATACCAAAGATACCCTGAAAGGAATTGCCGATTACTTCGAGGGGCCGGAATGGATCGTGTTTCTTCGGAACTTCATGGATTGACCGTTCGTGAGTCGAGCGGGAGGCGTATCGTAAAAGTCGTGCCGCGCTTTTCTTGGCTCTCGACGCGAACCTGTCCGGAATGGGCCTCCACGACTCCGCGAACCAGGCTGAGGCCCAGTCCCCAGCCTTTCGGCCTGTTCTGGGAGGTGCTGGAGCGGAGAAAGGAATCGAAGAGATTCGGAAGCTCGGTTCCTGGGATCGCGGGTCCGTAGTTGTGGACACTGAGTTCGACTTCCCCGTCTATGGGGCGGACCTGGATCTGGATCGGCCGGGTATTGTCACCGTACTTAGCCGCGTTCGACCCCAGGTTCTCGATGACTCGTCGAAGATCCGATCGGGACCAGTAACCGATCAGTCGTGCTGGAGCGTTCAATCTGAAATCAGCTCCGTAGCTCGCTACCAGGTCGTCCCGAACTTCATGAAGCAGCTTGACCAGGTCGAACTTCTCGGGATGGATGGTGAGCTTCTGGCCAGCTTTGATCCGGCTCACGTCCAGCAGGTCCTGGATCATCCGGTCGGCACGGTCGATCGCGTCGACGCTCTTTGAAGACAAGGCGATCACGCGGTCGCGCTGCTCCGCCTTCCTGATCGCGAGCTGGGTATTCATTCTCGCGGTCTGGAGCGGGGTGCGTAGATCGTGCGAGAGGGTGGATACGAATCTCTCCCGGATGACCCGTTCTTCGCGAAGCTGCTGGAGGGCCTTAAGCATCTGGGTCTCGAATTCCTTGCGCTTGGTCATGTCCAAGGAAACCACGATGACAGCTTCGGCGCGCCCATCGGATCCTCGAAGCGTCGTCGTGCTCGACTCCGTCCAGATCAGGGATCCGTTTTTACGGCAATATCGCCTTTCTTTCCTCACGCCATTCGTCTCTTCTTGGAATGGCTCGTTCCCAGGTCCTGCTTCTTGCGTTTCATCGTCGGGATGTGTCACATCGCGCAGATGCAACTGGCTCAGCTCCTCGGAGCTGTATCCGAGCATTTCGCAGTATTTGGGATTGACCCTCGAAAAGCGGCCTGTCGCGGGATCGACCTCCGCGATCCCGACGGGAGCGTTGTCGAAAAGGGGTGGCCGGCTCATCTCGCTGTGCTCGAGCTCGTGACTGGCCTCGATCCGATCTGTGACGTCGACGATGAGCCCTCCGACTCCGATCACGTCTCCTTCAGGCCCTCGGATCGGAAATTGGGAGTAAATCTCATGACGAGGCTTCGGCGAGTTGGGCAGATTGACCGTGAACTGGCGATTGAGGACCGGCTTTCCGCTCAGAAGAACCTCCCTGAGCTCGTTTTCGAGAAGCGCCCCCTGTTCGGGAATCAACTCCCGAAACGACTTTCCGATGTGCGCTTCGGGGGATATGCCGTGCCAGGCGGCAAGCGTGGAGTTCACGCGAACGAAGCGCAGGTCGGGATCGAGGAACGCGATTCCGACCGGTGAGCTCTCGAGCAGGGAGTTCAGCTCGTTGTAGGCGATGCTGAGCTTTCTTCGGGTCTCGCTCTCGGCAAGGTGAAGTCTTTCGCGATCTTGCTCGAGAAGCTTGCGCGCGGTGACGTCGACGGCGGTTCCGGTGATCTTCACAGCAGCTCCGCTTTCGTCTGAAAGCACTCGTCCATGGGCTGAGATCCAGTGAGTGTTGCCCTCGGGCGGCGTCAGCCGAAACTCCACTTCAAACGGCTTCTTCTGGCTCAAGGCCCTGTTCAGGACGTCACGCACGTGGGGAAGGTCCTCTTGGTGGACGCGATTCCAGAGATCCTCGATGCTCCGCGGGGTCTTCTGGTGCGAGGCTTCGTCGCCTTCAACGAAAAAGCCTGACCATTCCAGAGTTCCTGTCCGGATGTCCCAGTCCCAGATCCCCATTTTCGCCGCATCAATGGCCAGCCCAAGGCGCTCGCGGGCCACCCTGAGGTTCGCTTGCATCAGAGAGTCCTTCTGGGCGACCAGCTCGGAGAAGTTCTTCGCCGCGGCGGCTTTGCCGTAGTGGATCATCTCGAGAATGATGTTGCGCTCATGGGCCGAAAGCTCGATTTGGCGGTCCAGTGTCTCGAAGACGACCTGCTGAAGAAGGTAGTATTCGCCCAAAATCTGCTCGAGATCGAAGTCGGTCAGAGCCGATCTCTGCAAGGCGTGATTGTAGCCGACCTCGCGTGAAGCGGCCAGCCTAGGGCGCTCGTGCTCCAACGACGAGATCATCTCTTCGAGGAATTCGGGCAGCGAGTCGGTGAGAACATGATGCGGCTTGCCCGCCGCAGCCGGTAGTCTTCGGCGGGCGTGCTGCTCCCACGCATGGACGACTTCCTCCTTTGAGGCGCGTAGCGCTCCTGCGGCGGTTGGACGGGAAGCTTGGCTTGGATCTATGCTTGGGTGCGCCATTCTAGACGCACAATTTGCACGATCGAGGCCGTTTGGAGCGCTTCGAGAGCCGGAATTGCAGGATCCCTTTCCTAGCCGGCGGCTAATCTAGACTCTGCCGTGCATCCGATCCTCGAATGCCGAGAGAGCGACTTTCGCGCCGTCGCCCATCGCCGTCACGATTTGCTTGAAGGGGAGGGGTGTCACATCGCCTGCCGCGTAAATCCCGGGCGCCGAGGTTCTGCCGCGATCGTCAACCACAATTTCCCCGAAGGGATTCAGCTCGACCAGCCCTTTGACGAACTGGGAATTAGGAAGAAGCCCGATCTGCACGAACACTCCGTCGGTGTCGATCTTATGGATCTCGCCGGTTTTGCGGTCCTCATACTCAATAGCGGTTACCTTGGACCCGTCGCCGATCACTTGGGTGGTGCGCGCTTGGGTGAGGATCGATGCGTTGGGCAGCGAAGAGAGCTTCTCGATCAGCACTCCGTCCGCCTTCAGGCGATCGCCGAACTCAAGAAGGACGACTTCGCGCGCGATGCCTGCCAGGTCGATCGCCGCTTCGACCCCCGAGTTTCCTCCTCCCACGACGACGACCTTCTTTCCGCTGTAGAAAGGGCCATCGCAGTGAGCGCAAAAGGCGACTCCCTGACCGATGTGCTCGCGTTCACCCGGAACTCCGAGTTCCCGCCACTTCGCGCCGGTCGCGAGGATGACCGCTCGGGCCTGCAGGCTCTCGCCGCTCTCGAGGGTGATCACTTTCGATTCGCCCGAGGTAAGGATGGCGCTGACCCGTCGATGCTCAAGCAGGGTGACGGGATAACTTCTGACATGATCGCTCAGCTGCGCCGCGAGCTTCGCCCCCTCGGTGTAGGGCACGGAGATCATGTTCTCGATGCCTTTGGTCTCTCGGAGCTGTCCGCCGAACCGTTCGGCGATGACGGCGACTTTCAGTCCCTTGCGCGCGCTATAGATCGCCGCCGCCGCTCCCGCAGGCCCGCCGCCGATGACGGCGACGTCGAATTCTCCCAGGTCCTTGGGTTGGCTGGCTTCATTGGCGCGCCCAAATTCCATCTCGAGCTTGCCTACGAGCTCGAGAAGATGCGATTTGCCCGAGTGGAGGAGCTTTCGGTCGGAGAATACAGCCGGAACGCCTTGGATGCCGAGATCCTCGATCTCGGCTTGCGCGATGGCCCCATCCACCGTCTCATGGATGAAATCGGGATGGTGAAGAGCCATGAGGTTGAGCGCCTGGACGACCTCAGGGCAGTTCTCGCACGAGAGAGAGACGTAGGTACTGATCCGAATGGGGCCCCGAAGCCCTCTGATCCGCGCGAGGATCCCTTCCTCAGGAAGCTATCCCTTCCCCTCCGCGTGGAGAAGGGCGAGGACAAGCGAGGTGAACTCATGGCCGCCGGGGACGCCGCGAAAGATCACTTTGGCCGTTTCTGTCCCACGGGCAACCTCGACTCTGGGCACGTCGGAAGTCTCCGCTGACTCCTCCAGGATGATCTGATTGGAAGCGGAGGCCAGGGCGTTCAGCATGGACCTGAGTTGCTCTTGGTCTGGGTGGCCCGATCGGCTCATCCTCAGCGTCACGGGCCGTTCGAGCTTGGAGAACGCGGATTTCAATTGTTCGATCATTGCGGTGTCCAGCATGGCAACTCCTTTCGTTTCGGGGCTTTTCATTCTGTCGTATCGGGTCGTTCCGCTAGGGCGGGAAGGGCTCGGAGCCTGGCTCCGAGCCCTGAAAGCCGGTTGGTCGCTTGGGCGGGCCATAGCTCCTGCCCTTGGGCCTTGGAGCGAACCTTAGATCTTGCCGACCAGGTCCAATCCAGGCTTCAGCGTCTGCTCGCCTGGGCGCCACTTGGCGGGGCAAACCTCATTGGGGTTAGCCGCGACGAACTGGGCCGCCTGGACCTTACGCAGAAGCTCATCGGCGTTTCGCCCGATCCCGTTGTCATGGATCTCGGCGATCTTGATCTGACCGTTGGGATCGACCACGAAAGTTCCGCGATAAGCGAGCCCTTCTTCCTCGATGTAGACGCCGAACGAGCGCGATAGGTGGCCGGTCGGATCGGCCAGCATCGGGTAGCGGATCTTCTTGATGGTTTCGGAGGCGTCATGCCAGGCCTTGTGGGTAAAATGAGTGTCGGTGCTCACCGAGTAGACTTCGACTCCCATTTTCTTGAAGGCGTCGTACTTGTCGGCCATATCGCCGAGCTCGGTAGGGCAGACAAAGGTGAAATCGGCCGGATAGAAAAAGAAAATCGACCATTTGCCTTTGAGGTCCTCGTTCGTGACGGTTTTGAATTTTCCGTCATGAAACGCCTGTGCCTTGAACTGCGGGATCTTGCTGTTGATTAAAGTCGTCATTTTTGAATCTCCTTCTTTGCCTAAGATCACCCATAATCGTTCTAAGGTAAATTCGATTGTTTTTATGTACCGATAGATATTATCTATTAACAATGGCTACATTGACACAGCTTGAATACCTGGTCGCCGTCGATCGGCTGCGGCATTTCGGAAAGGCAGCCAAGGCCTGCCATGTCTCCCAGCCCACGTTGAGCATGCAGATCCAGAAGCTCGAGGACGAGTACGGCATCACCTTCTTCGACCGCAGCAAACAGCCGATTTTGCCCACCCCTGAAGGAAAGGAGGTCATCGAGCAGGCCCGCGCCGTCCTTCGAGAGGCCGAGAAACTGGAGTACCTTGGTCGAAACCGGGACAAAGGCCTGAGCGGGGACTTTCGGCTGGCGCTGATCCCGACCATCGCACCTTACCTCATTCCGCTTTTCTTGGGAGCCTTCGCGAAGCGGTACCCGCGGGTCAAGCTCTATCTCGAGGAGATGACGACCGAGACCTTGCTCGAAGCTCTCGAAAGGGATCGGGTGGACGCGGGGATCCTGGCGACGCCGTTGCATCTGGATAACGTCATCGAGCGACCGCTCTACTACGAGCCCTTCTGGCTGTACGCCAGCGACGGGCATCCGCTTTCGAAGCTCGAGCAAGTGAACGAAGACAAGCTGGACGCCAAGGATATCTGGCTTCTGTCAGAAGGGCATTGCCTCCGGAACCAGATCGTGCGCGTCTGCTCGTTGCGCGGCAAGCCCGGGCTTTTTCCGAACGTGCGCTTCGAGAGCGGCAGCCTGGAGACATTGATTCATCTGGTGGAGCAGGGCCATGGCTACACTCTTCTTCCTGATCTGGCCGCGCGCTTGTTGCAGCGATCCCGGAAAGGTGCCGTTCTCAGGCGCTTCACCAAGCCCGTGCCCAGTCGGGAGGTCAGCTTGGCTTACCGCAGGACCCAGTTCAGGCTCCCCGTTATCGAGGCTCTCATCGCGGAGATTCGAAGCAGCCTTCCTTCGGACCTTCCCAAGGAACGGTCCAGAGGCATCGAAGTGGTTCGCTTGTGATGCGCCTGCCGATGATGCAGGGAGAGGAGCGGGACGAAAAAACCAGGCTTCAGGGTTTCCCCAGAAGCCTGGCTCGGACGGGATTCAACCGAAGCTGAAGCGTTTATTGATTCTCCTGAGTCCCGGCCATATCGTCCTTTTCTCGCTTATCTTGGGTTCCGGCCATATCGCCCTGCTGGCTCTCTTCAGATACGAATGCGAAGCGATCACGATACTGGTTCAGCCAGTTCTGGTCGATGCCTTGGATATTCGAAAGCTCGTCGATTGATTTGAAAGGACCGTTCTTCTCGCGATAATCCACGATTCTCTGGGCGACGCTTTGATCGAGGCCTAGTACCACGAAGTCCTCGGTGTCCATTCGGTTCAGGTCAAGCTTCTGCTGGCCTGTCGTGACGGTCGGCACGTCCTCGCTCAGAGTCTCCGTGCGCTTGGTGACGACCTCGCGCTGAGCCTCAACCTCTTTCTCCCCCTTTTCGACCGCGGTACCTCCCAGGTCGGATTGACCTGGAGTGACTTCGCGGCTGATCTCCTGCTCCTGATCCTGAGGTTCGGATTGGGTACGACTGGTTTCGCTCATGGAAGTTCGGTCAGAATTGCCGGTACAGGCCGCGATTCCGGCGCTAGCAGCCAGCGCGACGGAAACGGCCGTGAATGAATGACGCTTTGCCATGATTCTTCTCCCTTAAAATAAATTGGGTTTTCTTCTGTAAGGTTGTTCAAGAAGCGAACCATGGCGTCGCTTGGATGGGGAATATCGCGGCTCGACGGGCGGTCTCAAGCAAGCTCGCCTGTCCGCTTGCCAGGCTGCCTTAGCTCCGTGAAGCCAGGAGGAGAGTTTTCTCCGAAAGCCGCCTGCGTTCGGCTTCTGCGAGAGCCTCGTTCAAGGCACGAAGCCTTTTGTAGATCCGTGAAGAATAGATGCTCGGCTGCTTGCCGTTTCCGAGCAATCCGAAGAGGTTCTTCGGTCCCATATTATAGGCGGCGAGATAAAGGTCGTCATCGGCTCCGAATCGCTCGCGCAGCATTCCGAGATAAGCCGCGCCGAGCTGGATATTGGTGATCGGATCCTTGAGGCTCGCAGGCCCTTTCCAAGGCAATGAAGCTTTTTCCGCGATCCACTCGGCGGTGGAGGGGCGCAGTTGCATCAGCCCGGAGTCGCCGGCCTGCCCCTGCGCATCAGGACGGAAGCTGCTCTCGGTTTCGATCAATGCCACGAGCACCAGGGGATTGAGCTTGTTTCTCTCGGATTCATGCAGAATGGCGGCAGAGATGACTGAGGCCTGCTCCTTCCAGGAGTCGGGGAGGGAGCGCTCCACATATTGGGAGATCCACTCTGATGCGATTGTCATGCGTTCCTCGATGCTCAGGCGTGAGGGCTCGCCGCCTACCGTTCGCATCACGGCGAAGCTGGCCACGAAGGCTGAGAGGAGCAAGATTCGTATGAAAGCGCTGAAGCGTTCCATGCTGTCTAGTAGAGCAACTCTCGAGCCAGTCCTAACTATTCGTTATCATAGCGGTCTTTGGTGACACACGGAAATGCCTTTGAGGAGGGGTGTCCAAGGATTGTACACCTGTCGCCCGAGATCATCGAAACAATGACCAAGGCCCGCTCTTCGAAGAAAAGAGCGGGCCTTGCCGCGTTGGAGGCCGAGCCGCGGTGGCAAAAGGGCCTTAGGCAGCGGGCGTGGTTCCGTGAAACTGCTCGTTCTCGGTGGAGCCTTCGAGCGCGGCGGTTGAGCAATTGCCGGAAGTCAAGGTCATCAGAACGCGATCGAAATATCCGGTTCCCACTTCTCGCTGGTGCTTGGTCGCGGTGTATCCGAGTCTTTCGCTGGCGAACTCCTCCTCCTGGAGCCTCGAGTAGGCCGTCATTCCCGAGCTGACATAGTCTTTGGCGAGCCGGAACATCGAAAGATTCAGCGCATGCCATCCCGCCAGCGTGATGAACTGGAACTTATATCCCATGGCTCCCAGCTCCTTCTGGAACCGGGCGATGGCGCTCTCGTCCAGGTGCTTTCGCCAATTGAAGGAAGGAGAGCAGTTGTAGGCCAGAAGCTTTCCTGGATACTGTTTCTGGATCGCCTCGGAGAATTGCTTGGCTTCTTCGAGATCCGGCTTGGAAGTCTCGAACCACAGCAAGTCCGCGTGCTCGGCGTAGGCGAGCCCGCGCGCGATGACTGGCTCCATGCCGTTGCGCACCCGAAAGTAGCCTTCCGCCGTTCTTTCGCCGGTCAGAAAAGGGCGGTCCCGCTCGTCGATGTCCGAAGTGAGGAGGGTCGCGGCCTGCGCGTCAGTTCGAGCCACGATCAGAGTGGGCACGTCCAGGACGTCGGCCGCCAGCCGCGCCGCTGACAAAACTCTCAGGAATTGGGACGTAGGCACCAGAACTTTACCGCCCAGGTGCCCGCATTTCTTTTCGGAAGCCAGCTGGTCCTCGAAATGCACCCCCGATGCGCCCGCTTCGATCATGGATTTCATGAGCTCGAACGCGTGAAGTGGCCCGCCGAAGCCTGCTTCCGCGTCGGCAACGATCGGCGCGTACCAGTACATGCCGCTATCTCCGTTTTCTCTTTCGATCTGGTCGGCGCGCATCAGCGCATTGTTCAGTCTCTTGACCAAGGCAGGCACGCTGTTGGAAGGGTAGAGGCTCTGGTCGGGATAGGTTTGCGAAGCGAGATTCGCATCGGCGGCGACCTGCCAGCCGCTCATGTAAATCGCTTTCAGTCCTGCTCGCACCATCTGTGTGGCCTGCGCTCCCGAGATCGCTCCCAGGGCCTGGATGTAGGGTTCGTCATGGAGCAGGTTCCAAAGTCTCTCGGCGCCCTTCCGCGCCAGGGTATGCTCCACTTGGAGAGAAGGGCGAAGAGAGACGGCCTCTTCGGCCGCGTAGCTTCTTCGGATACCCTTCCAGCGGGGATCTTTTTCCCAGCGTTGCTTAAGCTCCCGTGCCTGCCTGACGCGTTCCGAGTCCATTCGATTCCTCCTTGTTTCGAGTGAGTCCTGGTTCCTGGGGGCTACGCCGATCGCGTGTGTGGCGAGCGAGCCTTTCATAGGCCGGAAGGGTGAGAAAAGAGGCCAGTTGCTCGCTGGTCACCAGAAGATCGAGCAGCTCGTAAGCCTCCTGAAGCGAAGGTACGCTCTCGCCTCCGAGTTTCTCGTATTCTCGGCGCGCGAGCTCCCGGTAGAGATCCGCGGTCAGGACGCGGCCGTCCTCGAGACGAGCTCCATGATGGATCCATTGCCAGAGTTCGGCTCTGGAGATCTCGGCCGTCGCCGCGTCTTCCATGAGATTGTAGATCGCCGCGGCGCCGGTGCCGTTCAGCCATGATGCCAGGTACTGGAGCGCGACATCGATATTGTGCGAGACGCCTCGCTCGGTAATCTTTCCTCCCGGGACACGGACATCGAGCAGGTCGGAGGCTTGCACATGAACATCTTCGCGCAGCTTGTCCTTCTGGTGTTTGCGGTCTCCCAGGACCCGGTCGAAGACCTCTTGCGCCACCGGAACCAGATCGGGATGGGCCACCCAGGTCCCATCGAAACCATCGCGGGCCTCGCGCTCTTTGTCCTCGCGGACTTTGGCGATGGCGGAGCGGTTGACCTCTTCGTCTTTTCGGCTGGGAATGAAAGCGGCCATGCCACCCATCGCATGGGCGTTGCGGCGATGACAGGTGCGAACGAGGAGTTCGGTATAGGCACGCATGAACGGCGCGGTCATGGTGACCTGCGAGCGGTCGGGCAGCAGGGCTTCTCTTCGCTCTCTAAGAGTCTTGATCAGGCTGAAGATGTAGTCCCAGCGCCCCGCGTTCAACCCGGAAGCGTGCTCCCGAAGCTCGAACAGGATTTCGTCCATCTCAAAGGCGGCGGGAAGCGTCTCGATCAGCGCCGTGGCCCGGATAGTCCCGCGCGGAATCTCCAGCTCGTCCTGCGCATGGTTGAAGACCTCGTTCCAGAGCCGCGCCTCGAGGTGGCTTTCCATCTTGGGAAGGTAGAAATAGGGACCGCTGCCCCTTTGCAGAAGCTCGCGGGCATTGTGGAAGAAGTACAGCCCGAAGTCGAAGAGGCTCGCGGAAACGGATTCCCCGTCGACCTCGACATGGGCTTCGGGCAAGTGCCAGCCGCGGGGCCGCACCACGAGCGTGGCGACCTGGTCCTTGAGGCGGTACTCCTTGCCCTCGGGGCTCTTGAACTCGAGCGTGCGCCGAACTGCATCACGAAGGTTGATCTGCCCATCGAGCACATTCTGCCAGGTTGGGGAGAGCGAGTCCTCGAAGTCAGCCATGAAGACACGCGCCCCGGAATTCAAGGCATTGATCATCATCTTGCGCTCGACCGGGCCCGTGATCTCGACCCGGCGATCCTCGAGATCCACCGGAGCCATCGCCACGCGCCAATCGTTGCTCTCTCGAATCTCGCGGGTCTCGGGGAGGAAGTCGAGCGTCTCTCCCTGGTTGAAGCGCTCCTGGCGCTCCGCTCTCCGCTGAAGCATCCGAATGCGCGTGGGGTTGAACCGCTGTTGCAACCGCGCCACGAAATCGAGCGCGTCCGGAGTCAGGATTGCCTGATGTTCGAGCGAGAGAGGACCACGTATGCGAATTTTGGGCGTTGGGTTCATCGAGCCAGTCTCCTATTGG
>CAYNDM010000002.1:0-38475 GCA_964395265.1 uncultured Bacteriovoracaceae bacterium | reverse complement strand
ATACGAAATCGTCGTCCTGTGCGCGCATTCAGGACTTGAAAACGGAATAATCAAAGTCTTCACAGCGGTGTTAGGCGCGCCCAAAACCTTGGGCTCGACCGCGAATTGGCTGGCGAGAGTCTCGCCCAGAATCTCATGCCTCAACTGATACTTCGCGGTCATGGCGTCGACAAAGAGCAACCAGGAGCGCAGCCCCACCGAATTGATCCGGTTGATCGCGCACGTGTCCAGGGCAACCTGCTTTGCTTTGGGAAAGTTCTCGGTCAGCTTGGCGAGCGCGACGTTCAAGTCCACTCTCTCGTTGATCACCCCGACAAGGGTAAGCAAGACCTGTGTCCCTTTCAGATCAGGGGATGTCGAGAGAGCGGCCGTAATCTCGAATTCGGGAGTTTTGAGCAACACCGTGCCTATTCCTGTTCCCTCAGCCATATATTGATTTTTACGCACTCGCTCAAGGGCGTCAACAAGCTTGCTATTGAAGGCGGAACATCAGGACGGTCATATCGTCCACGTCGTTGCTGCCGGCGGACCGAAACCCCTTGAGCGTAGTCAGGAGGTCTTCCTTCCATTGGCTGCGGTTAAGGTCGGATATGATCTTGCTGAACCTTCTGTAGCCCAACGGGGCCGAATCGTCGCCTGTCGGCAGCTCGTAACAGCCGTCGGTGAAGAAATAAGCCGAATCACCTGGTTTCAGCGCGAGCTGGCACACCTCGAAATCCTCGGGCCTGATTTTGCGCCCGCCGGTCGCGCTGTCAATAATCGGTCCCGGACGAAGACGCAGGATCTCCTGATTGCAGTTCCTGAACACGATGGCCCTGGGGGCATTGCTCATCGCGCACTCCATGATTTGACGCTTTTTATTGAAACGGGCCACCTGGATCCCGATGCCGTAGTTCAGCCCGTACTCGCAGTACCGACGCGCGAGCTCCGCGAGAAGCCTCGAAAGCGCCGGAGGCTCCCCCTCGGTAATCAGCTGCCCCATCATTGTCTTGAGCAGGTAGGTGACCTGGGCCGCGGCCGTCCCATGACTGGTGACGTCGGCCAGGTAGAAATAGACCCAATCCCCGTTTTCAAGGTAGTCGTAGAAATCGCCGGAAAGCTCCTCGGACGGCTCGTAAAGCGCGTCGAGTAGGTAATTTTTTCCCCTCAGGTCGAGCTTCGGAAGCAATGCTTGCTGGATCTGCCTGGCCGCCTCGAGCTCGCGCCGGATCCGCAAATGCTGCTGACGAAGCTTGATGAGATTCTTGATCCTCGCCTTGAGCTCGCTCTCGGAGAAAGGCTTGCTCAGGTAATCGTCCGCCCCGGTCTCGAGTCCTTCCAGTTTCGAATCGCTGGTCGACTTCGCGGTCAATAAGACGAATGGGATACCTTGCAGGCGGTTCTCCATTCGAACACTTCGCAGAAACTCGGTGCCCGTCATGACAGGCATCATGAGATCCGAGAGAATCAGATCGACGTCCACTTGCAGAGCCAGCTCGAGACCGGCTTTGCCATGATGAGCCAGGTAGACATTATGATGCTCCGAGAGGATCTCGTAGACATAACAGCGCAGGTCGCGGTTATCGTCCGTGTAGAGAATCGTCCCTCGACCCTCCACCCAATTTTCGCGAGTCTTGGCATTGAGCGCTTCGATCTCCTCGAGCTCGTCCTTCTCCGCCACCCCCTCGCGAATCTCGACGACCCGGTTTACCGACGCCGGCATGGGTTGAATTGGTTCGGCATCGGGGGCATCCGCAAGGCTAGCGGGATCCAAGTGAGCCTTGCCCACCGGGATCGTGACCGTGAACGTGGTTCCTTTTCCGTACTCGCTATGAACCGAGATCTGGCCGGAATGCAGCTGCACCAGCTCCTTGACCAGGGAGAGACCGATTCCAGTTCCCGCGTACTCTCGCGACGAGCTTCCATCGGCTTGTTTGAACCGATCGAAGACATAGATGAGCTGATCCGCCTTGATGCCGATCCCGGTGTCAGAGACGGTGAAGACAAAAGATCCATCCTGGATCGCCGTTCTGGCTTCGACATGGCCGGATTTGGTGAATTTGTGGGCGTTCGACAAGAGATTGAAGATGACCTTGTCGATCTTCTCTAGGTCGAGGTAAAGCTCCGCCTTATCCACCTCGGGATCGAGCTTGGACCTAAGCTCGATCCCTCGTTTTTCTGCCAGCGACCTGAACTGCTCGACCCTGTCCTGAACGAAGCTGTTGAAGCTGCGAACCTTGGACGCATGCAGCTGCATTTTCCCGGCTTCCACTTTGGTCAGGTCCAAGATCTCGTTGATCAATTTCAAAAGGCGCTGCTGATTTCGCAACATCACCTCAACCTGGTTTTTTGCCGCCTCGGGGAGGTTCCCGTAGCGACCCGAAAGCAGCCCCTCGAGGGGGCCCAAAGTCAGGGTGATCGGCGTCCTGAACTCGTGGGAGATATTGGCGAAAAAATCCGTCTGGAGTTTCTGGGTCTCCTCAAGCGCGTAAACTCGAAGGTTGTGGACCGACGCGGCGATCAGTCCGCCGATGGACTGCACGGTCTCGGCATCCCCTTTGTCGAGAGGAAGCTTGACGGGCCTCTGCTCCTGCATCCTGCCGGTGATGATGATCCCGATGGGCTTCTTTTCCACCAGCACCGGAACGAGAATGAAGTACGGCAGGTCCAGCGCCTCGCGTATGCTCTCGATCAACTCGTTGCTGCTGCTGCTTTTGTTGACGACCAAGAAGCTTCCCTCTGCCTGAAGCTCTTTCGGGACTTCGATCTTCTTCTCTTTGAGCCGTTCCTCGAGCTCAGCAGTGTATCCCAGGATCTTCGAGATGCTGTAGACGTTCTCCCGCGCCGCCGGGACCAGCGCCACGGCTCGCTCCATATTGAGCGAGGAAATCATCGCCTTGAGTGCGAACTCGAAGATGCCGGACGCCTCGCGATAGGTTCCGATCGATTGTTGAAGCTGGGAGAGCAACTCGAACCCGAGCCTTTTCTGCTTGAGCTCGTTGATGAGAGCGCCGATCTTGTACTCGAGCGAAAGGTTATGTCCGGTAAGTTCGTTGACCTTTTTCTTGTAATAGCTGGCCTCTTTCTCGAGATGGCTATCCTGTCCCGATCTTCAGACATCGCTCTGATCCATTCAGTCCGCGAACGACGTGAGCACGCCGGTGAGGCAGACCACTGCGGGCTGGGCGCCGAACTTCGCGATCTCTCGGCCCCCGTAAATGCCCAAGAACGCCGCAGGGGCGTCCTTCACGAATTTCTGAACGACGGTCGCGTCTTCGGTCTCGGTTCCCATGAGCATGCCTGAACGGCCCACGCAGTCGACGTAAAGATTGAAAAACGGCGCCTTCCCTTCCTTGAAAAATCCGTCCAGGCGCTCCTCCATAGTATTGAACTCCTTATGGCGGCGCATGAGCTGGAACTCGTCGCCTTCCTTGAAGCTGGGCTCGAAAAGCACCAATGCCTTGCTCGGGGGATCGATCGCCACGCACATATTGTTCGTGTAGCGCTCCTCGATGAAATCGTCGAACTTGTCGCCGTGATTTCGTCCGAAATTCAGATAGAGAGGGTACTCTTCCCAGGTCTTGTCCGAGCCGGGCCCGAGAATCTCCGAAACCCGCTCGAGCGCCGGTTTGCCGTCGATCTCGAGCACGACGTTGCCCGCGCACTTGGTGATCTTGTAATAGTCGCTCATGGGCGTGCAGCCATGCATCAGGACGGAGCGGCTCTTCTTGCCCGAAATGATCAGCGCGATGGCGGCGGCCGTCTCGACCTCGCTGTCGAAAAACGTGAAGGACGACTGAAAATTGAAATCGCCCTGAAATGCAGCGCCTATCGTGTTCGGCCAGGACTTCAGCGACTGCGACATGCCTTCGAGGATCGGCGTTCCGAAGTTCAACAGCTGGGTTGGCCCCTCGCCTCGGATCGCCTCGAATCCGACGAATAACGTATCGTCCTCCGCGAACTTCCGCGATGCAAGCTGTTGCCCCAGCTCGACGCCGGACTCCAGCTCCCTGCCCTTGATGTTTCTGACGATGTGACCGTCGATCTTGACTTCGTCGGCGGAGAACACGGCGAGACCGACCTCGAAGCCGTTGTAGCTGACCTTTTCCTTGCTGATGATGCCGCAAACGGAGCCGCCGTAGATCTTGGTATCCGCACCGAGCACCGAAAGCACCGACGACAGAAGCTCCTTGGGGTTGTGCTTGGCAGTCGAGAAGAGCAAGGCGACCTTCCTGCCCGATATCTTGCTGGACGCTAGAGCCTGCTGGGCTGCCTCCGTCCCTGCTTCGTTCGAATTCACTTTCTCGCTATAACCAACTCCGGACTTGGTCATTCGGATCTCCCTTGCGATGTCTTGGATCTCTTTCAATCATCGGGAGATTTCTTGACAATGTCTACAGAAACCCGTGAACCGGACGATCCCCCTTGAAGTCAGGAAATTGACAGAAGCGAACGCAAGCCGCGTAATCTTGAAGAAATCGCGTGAGTCTGCGCATACTACAGTCACCACCAAAAAAATGACTGAGAGGGGAAGATGGCAAGACGACAACGCACGGTGAACACATTCCATCCCGAGCATCACCTGGATCTGCTGATTTACGGTTTCGCCTTTTCGGAAGCAATCTACGCCGCAACCAGACTGGGTTTGTTCACCTACCTCGCCAACCGCCCGGGCCGTACCATGACGGATATCCGTTCGGCATTGAGAATCCCCGAGAATTCCGCCCGCGTCCTGCTCATGGCCTGTTGTTCGCTCAATCTCATCAAGAAGAACCGGACCCGCGGCACCTACAGCAATCACCCGGTCGCCACGGCACTATTCGGAGAGGGAAGTCCATACAACGTCCGTCCGATCCTCGAGGCCAATCACTCGTTGATCTACCGGCCCATGAACCATCTGCTCGAATCCCTGAAGAAGGGCACGAACACCGGACTCAAGGAATTCCCTGGCAAGGGAAACACGCTTTACGAACGCCTCAGCGGCCACCGCGACAATGAGACCATCTTTCATGCCTGGATGAGGGGCATCGCCAAATACATCACCGACGAGCTCGAGGATGTGTATCTTCCCGCCCTCGATCCCACGATCGGCAAGATGAGGCACCTCATGGACGTAGGCGGCGCCGATGGCACCCATGCCATCCGGATGTGCCAGCGCTACCCTCGCCTGAAAATCACGATCTTCGATTTACCCTCGATCTGCCGGCGGGCGAAGAAGAATATCGCCAAACACGGGCTCTCGGATCGAATCAGCATCCATCCCGGCAACTTCGTCAAGGACCGGTTTACTTCAGGAATGGATGGGATCTACTTTTCCCATATCTTCAACATCTACTCGCCGAAGACGAACTTGAAGCTGATGAAAAAGAGCTTCGACGCTCTCAAACCCGGCGGCTCGCTGATGATCTTCAACTCGGTCAGCAACGACGACGAGACGGGAGACATGGGCGCTGCCGCCCTCTCCCTTTACTTCCACTGCCTGGCCACCGGCGAAGGCATGGTCTATCCGGCCGCGACTTACAGCGCCTGGCTCAAAACTGCCGGGTTCTCGCGGCGCAGTATCCTTCGTTTCGAGAGACAGGCCAGGGCCATCATCATCGGTAAGAAATGAGCCTCACAGGATCTGGTTGATGAACTCGAGGAAGCGCTTCTGTTCGCCGGGATAGTGGCTCCGTACGGCTTCGAAGATCTTTCCGAGCTGATTGAAGGCCCGATTCCCATACTGAAATGCCACGATCCTGCGACATGTCTGCATATACGACGCCTTGATCACGACTTTCTTGGCTTTAGGGTGCTCCCGATAGATATCGAGCAGCTTCAGCATTCCCCAATGGTGAGGCTCATGCGAGCTTGAGGTCGATCCCGGCCTGACCCGATATAGAACCAGGCAATCTTCCAACCCAAAAAATACGCCGCCTCCCCGATCCGCCATTCGGATGAAGAACTCCCAGTCTTCCACCTCTCTCGCGATCCAGCCCTTTTCCTTGAAGAGGCCCGTCCTGCGGATGATCTCTCTCGACATGAGCACCGTCGAAGGGAGGAAGTGACTGCCTCCCAGCAGGCATTCAGCATCGCTTCGGAGGTAAAACGCCCGGCCCTGATACCGAGAGGCACTTCGGGGCGCTCCGGACGATCGTTCCAGAACATCCATGCCCCCGTATAGACCACATCCGCGCCCATTTCGCGCGCGGCTCGGAGCTGCCGCTCAAGCTTCCTTGCCTTCCAAAGATCATCCGAGTCCATGAACGCGATCCACTCGCCCTTGGCGCTCCGGATCCCAATATTCCGGGCTCTGGCGACCCCTCCATTCCTCGCTCGGATCAGCCGGACTCGACGGTCGCGCCGACACCACGTCTGGCAGACGCGCGCGGTCCGATCGCGCGAGCCATCGTCGACGATGATAAGCTCGATGTTTCTGTGAGACTGAGCGAGAGCGGAGCGAATCGAATCCCCGATGTACTTTTCCACGTTGTAGGCAGGCATGATGATGCTGACCAGCGGCGACCCGCTCACAGCCGAAGTGGTCGCGTTCGTCCTATTGCCTCTTTTCATAAGTACCCTTCCTTAGGTTTTGTGGAGCCTCTATTGTAAGTCAGACACCCGATGCCTGCAATGAAGCCAAAAGCGAGCATGGGATCCGCGTTCGAGGCAATCGATCTGCCTGTGTCACGAGCACATCGCGACACACTCTTTTTCAGTCAAAAAATACCCTAAATTCCGGGCGATTTTCACGGATTTCGTGAAGACGAATTTCAGGCTCGAGCTCGCTCGGAAAAATTCACTTGTCGCATCTTAATTTCTGACTTAATCTATCAAGTATTGGGTCACTGATCTGATAGCACCTGAGGCGAGAGCCGACGGAATCATTCAGCGAGGGGGCCTAGACTTCGCCCGGGATCTTCCCCGTAAACCGTGCGAGGTCACCGATCCGATTACGGGGATTAGGAGAACGTATGAAGAAGCAAGCAAGCAAAAAGAAACTCAGCAAATCGAGTCTGAAAAAGATCAAAGGTGGTGCAAAGCCTGTATTTAAGCCTCCGTACTAAGCGAGGGCTTGCTGACTTCAACTCGGGGCTATAAAGTCTAGAGTTTGGGATGGGCTGATCACAGCCCATCCCTTTTTGTTTATGCGCCACGCGCATGCGAAGGGGCGCCCTCACCGTTCGCAACGTGCGGTCTCTCTCCGGAATCCGCCATTCATTTTCACCTAGCCCCTGCCGGTCGCATTTCCTATACTGTGGAAAATCTGCGAAATCCTTCCGGAGAATGAGCCTATGCCCTATCTCGCTCGCGCAATGGCAGAATGGAAGCGCGCGATCGGTACCTCGCACGTCCTTTCCGATCCTGACTCCATCAGGAAGTTCTCAAGCTGCACCTTCCCTACTCGTCAGCGCATCAGAGCCGTCCTCAGGCCCCGCACCACGCGAGAAGTCCAAGCCTGCGTCCGCACGGCGGCGAAATTCAAGGTCCCGCTTTATCCGGTCAGCCTGGGAAAAAACTGGGGATACGGCTCGATGGTCCCCCCATCCGATCACTGTGTCCTCTTGTACCTGGGGAGACTCAATCGGATCGTCGAATACAACGAGGAGATGGGGTACATTACGGTCGAGCCAGGCGTATCCGCCGAAATGGCGTCCGAGTACCTGCTGAAGCGCAAGTCTCCCTTCATGGTCAACATCAGCGCGAACCCTGAAGGCAGCCTCATCGGCAATATCATGGAAGACGGAGCCGGATACGGGAAGAACGGAGACGACCAACTTCCCCGCGTCCATGCGATCGAGCTCGTGTTGCCCAACGGAGAACTCCTCTATACGGGGATGTCGAGGTTCGAATCCAGCCGATCGGCAAACCTCTACAATCGCGGCGTCGGTCCCAGGGTCGAAGGGATTTTCATCCAATCCGGATTGGGAATAGCGACACGAATGACCTTGGCCCTTTACCCCAAGCCAAAGCATTTCGAAGTCATTTCCTTCGGGACCGACCAGCCGAAAAAGCTGGAGGCGGTCGTGGACAAATTCCGCCAAATGAGGCTCAGCGACGCTCTTCGAAGCCGCACCGTGATTTTCAGCGACTTGCTCCACATCATGATCAACCAGCAGTTTCCCTGGGAAAGCGCGAATGGAAAACGCCGCCTCTCACCTTCGCTCAGAAAGAAGTTGCGGCAAATCCATGGCGTGAACCTCTGGAACGGCCAAGTGCCTATCGCGGCGCCCTCAAAGGAAATAGGCGAGGCCGAATGCTCACTGGTCGCGCGCGAGATCTCCAAATGCGTAGGCGACCTCTTTTTTCTCAGTCAGGACACGATCAGGCGGCTCAGACAGTCCAAGCGCTCTCCTTTCAGCCCAGGACAGATCGCTCAAATGGCGGATTCGCTCCGAAGAAATCCGTGCGTGGGATATCCCAGCAAGAACACCCTGTTCGAGGCCTATTGGCGCAAGAAGATGCCGATCCCGGCTAAAATCGACCCGGACGGAGATCGATGCGGCCTATTCTGGTTCGTTCCCATTATCCCAATGACTGGTCGAGACGTTCGCCTGTACACGGATTTGCTCGAAGAGGCGATGGATCGATTTCAGCTCGAAATCGGGGTAGGGCTTCAACTTTCCACCGTCGGCCCCACTCTCAAAGCGGTCACCCGCTGTCCCTTCGATCGCGATTACCCCGGAGAGGATGAGAGGGCGATGGCCTGCTACGAGTTCCTCTTCAAGAAGTCAATTCGCCTCGGCTACATTCCTTACCGGCTCGGCGTGAATTCGATGGGATCCCTGCCTCCGATACGTGGAAGCTACAATGAACTGCTCCGCTCCATAAAGCAGGCCGTGGATCCGCACGGCATCATTTCTCCCGGACGATACATCCGTTGAGACGAGCATCAGGATAGCTGATCGCGCAGGAGCTGGGAGTATACTCCGCCTCGGCCGAGAAGCTCGTCATGGCTCCCCGATTCTACGATCTTTCCTTTTTCGAGCACTAGGATCCGATCGGCATGCCGGATGGTGTTCAGGCGGTGAGCGATGAATATCAGTGTTCGCTTGCGCCCGATATTGCGAAGGTTCCGGATGATCGACTCCTCCGAGATGGCGTCCAAGGCGGAGGTAGCCTCGTCAAGAATGAGGATCGGCGGGTCATTGTACAGCGCGCGGGCAATATTGATCTTCTGCTTTTGGCCTCCCGAAAGGCCCATGCCTCCCTCGCCGAGCTGACTCAGGTAGCCCTGTGGAAGTCGCGAGATGAACTCATGGGCGTCCGCCAGGATCGCCGCGCGGATCGCGCGCTCCAGATCGGGGTGAGGGGATCCGGAGGCGATGTTCTCGAGAATCGAGCCTGAAAACAGGCTGTTCTCCTGAATCACCATGCCCACGTTCCGCCTGAGCTCCTCGAGCGCGAAATCCCCGGACTCCACCCCATCGATCAGGATCCTGCCCTCGCGGGGACGGTAGAGACGGCTGATCAAGTAAGCTAGCGTGCTCTTCCCCGAGCCGCTCGATCCCACGAAGGCCACCGTGTCCCCGGCCCTGACCGAGAAACTGACTCCATTCAGGACATCCTCCGAAGGATCCCCGTAAGAGTGGTAAACGTCCTCGAAGCGGATCTCGTTGGCGAAAGCGAATTCGACGGGTCGCTCCTTGGCGCATCGCTGCTCCGGCAAAGCGACGAACACGTCGTCGACCCTCCCGAAGGAGACGACGACCTGGTTCCAATCTCCGAGTCGATCGATGACCATCAGCAACGGCGTGGTGAGCCCGACTATGATCGCGTTGATGGCCACGAGCTGACCCGGCGAAAGCTTTCCATCGAGCAGGAGCACCGCGCCCAACGAGAGAGCGCCGATGATCAACGCGTTCCGCGCCAGCTCCGACGCACCCAAGACCCCGCAAAGCAGGAATCGGGACTTGCGTTCGGCCTGCAGCATCCTGAGACGGGCAAACTCCCATCGCCACCGCGCCTGCACCTGCGCATTCAAGGATTTCAGAGTCTCGAGGGAGCGAAACTGCTCGAATAAGATGCTCTTGGTAAGGGCGGTCGCGCTCATCAGCTCTTTTCGAACGACGGAGAGCTTTCTGAAAATCCACACGATGAACAAGGCCAGGCCGCCCAGGATCAGGCAGGCCATCAAAGCGACCTGCCAGCTAAAGGCAGCGAGCAGAACGAGGTAGGCCAGCATGGCCATCCCACCGAGGATGATCTCGTTGGCGTGGCCGGTAAAGGCGTCTCGGATCCAGATCAGATCGACCATCCGGGAGGTGATGTCACCGACCTTCCGAAGAGAGAAGAAGCTGAGAGGCAACTTGAAAACATGCGTGATGAACAGTGCGGAGAACTTCGTCTCCAGCCTCGCTCGCAGATGATCCATCAGGTACTGGTGAATCAGCCCGAACACGCCCGAAACCGCGACGATTCCAAGAACCACGAGCACCGCCACGCGAAGCTCAGGCGGGTTCCCTTTCGGCACGATATCATCGAGCAGAGTTCGCATCCCCAATGGCACTGCCAGGCTCAAGGCCAGACCCAGGGAAGATGCGAGAAAGAGCTCGCCTACGCTGCCCCAGTGGTGTTTCAGAAGCGCGAGATACTTCGCATAATCCGTACCGGACTCCGGATAACGGAAAAGCGACTCAGTCGGTCTGAGAGCCAGGGCGTAACCGGACCAATCCCGCAGAAACTCTTCGGAGGACTTTCGCAGAATCCCCACGGAGGGATCCATCACGAGCGCGCCCCTTTGCCCGAAGTCGTAGAGTACCATGTAGTGATAACCCACGAGGGCGATGCACGGCAGTTTCAGATTCCCCAAGTCCGATGCGTCCAGCTCAAGCGGCACGGCATCGAATCCCACGGTGAGCGCGCCCTCAAGGAGTGACTCAAGAGACGTTCCGTCCCGGCTCACCCGCAGGAGCTCGCGAAGCTTCTGGATGCCGATCCTTCTGCCATGGTAAGCGCAGATCGAGGCAAGACATGCCGCCGCGCAATCCATCTCGTCGTTCTGGATGACGACCGCGGATCGCCTTGGCGGCTTCCAACCATAGTCCTCTCCGTTGGCAAAAAAGCGGTCTAAATCCTCGTCGTCCCCATCGTCCTCGGAGACCTCGCTCGCGTGCCTCGGCGAGACCGCCTTGAGCTTGTGCAGTCCCGCCTCGATCTTTTTCTTCAACGGATCGAGTACCGGAAAAATCCCGTGGACGTGGTTGGTCCGACAAGCCCGCGCCCAATGCCCGGAGCCGAGCCACCAAACCCGAGTCTCTGGCCGCGCGATCCATTGAATCGACGCGCGCGTGCGTCGACAGAAAAAATAATCGCCACGCCAGACCACTCCTAGCGTGTCTCCTCCCCTATGGGAAGTCGCCTCGATCCCACCTTCTTGGACTACCAGGAGCCCTGTGGAATCCCCCCAAACGTTCTGGAATTCCTCGAATGTCATCTCGACCAACGCGTTCAGCGTGGGAGAAAGCAGCGATTGCGGCAACCCCGACAGAACCAGATCGATCTTGAGCCCGCGCAGGGACTCAAGCCTGGACCTACGAAAGTATTCGCGTGCGGAGGGATCCTCGCCCAATAGCCGGTCGTAGGCGGAGGGCTGAAGAAGCAGGACTCCACTGACTTCCTCAGCGGACCAGTCTATAGCCTCGCGTTCATCCGAAGCGTCCTCCCGCGGATCGACCAGATCGCCTGATATCGCGGATTCGGATCCCCGAGACAACTGACCTTCGGCCACGATCCAGGGAACGCGCTCGGCGCCGGGGGCAAAAAGCGCTTGCCCCTTGGGCAAATTGACGAGCTCCGCATCCGCCAATACGGCCTCTACCCATTGGGCGGGAAGTCCAGTCAGGACCGATCGTAGCCGCGCGCTTTCGATTGCCGTGATCTTATCCATGCTTCGGCGAGATTATGCCATTCCCTTGACGCCCTTGAATGGGCCGGTCCGCGATGCGATCCGTCACCCCATCGTATAAGCCTAGGAAACCTATCCGACATTGAAAAGTAATTTCTTGTGAGCCTCGCAAGGCGAAGATTACACTGATCATGACACAACGATGGATGAGGACTTAGGAAGACGCGCGAGCCTGGAGTATCACGCTACGGAAGTCGCCTGGACAACAGCTGACTTCATCAGGACTCCTCCTTCATTCTCGGTCAGGCTCATGCTCTACTCCCTCACCGCGTGCCTGGGAGGCCTCCTGGCGTTCTCGATCTTCGCGCGAACAACGGTCACCCTCGACGCGCGCGGCACTCTTTTCCTCCCTCACGAATCCCCCGCCCCAGATGTGAAGCTTTCTTCGCGGACCGGAGCTACCAAAGCCGCCCCGTCCGCTTCCGGCGTATTCGCCAAGCTCGAGGTTCCTCCTCATGGCATCCTTCGAGTGAAGCAAGGATCGAAAGCAGTGATTCGCGTCGATCCCTATCCAGAAGAAAGTTTCGGAACCCTGACCGCCGTGATCGAATCGCAACCGGTCGTCTCCGATGACTGCGACTCGAAAAAACCTCACTGCCACGTCGTATTCGCCAGAATCGAGAACCCTGCCTTGCAAGTCTACGTCCGCGACTATCCCTTGCGCTCGGGCATGAGCGTGAAGGCATCCATCATCACAGAGAGCCAACGAATCATCTCTTTGGTCTCGGAGCGCTTTTTGGGCTTTGGCGTGAATTCGGGCGAGTGACCGATCATGGCGACCTTTTCGAAAATCCTGATCGAATTGAAGGAAAGCTCGCTCCTGGCCATCCTTCCCGAGCTTGAGCAAATGCTCTTGAACGAGGGGACTGTTCGCTCATACGCTCCCGACGCGCAGATCACGACCGAAGGCGAGCCGATCACCGAGCTGATCATCCCGATCGACCACGGCCTCCGTCTCTCGTCCGAACGAGGCGAAACGGGTTACCTGCAGAAGCACCGAGCGCTTTCGCTCCCGGACCTCATCCAAGGCCGCCCCCACGCCCGTTCGGCTTTCGCCGAGACCCGCACTAAAGTGATCACTCTGCCGGCGAACAGGTTCATGGAGCAGCTCTCCCTGCGACCGGACTGCCTGGCTTACCTCAAGCTCGTATCCAGCTCGCCTGCCGTTCGTTCGTTCAGACGCTTTCTCGAAGACCGCGGGATCGCCCAATCCAGCATCATCCATCTAATTTCCCTCATTCCCCCGGATCCTCGCGAGATTCCCGTCTCGACCGCTCTCACGGAGGGATTCATCCACTTTGTCCTATCCGGAAAGTTCACCATCCGGGCAACCGAAGGCTCCGCCCCTCTCACGACGGAAGCCGGCTCCGGGACCTGGATCGGAGGACAAGCCATCGTCCCTCCTCATCGCCTCTCCTACACGGCGATTGCCAGCGAGCTTTCGATGGTCCACCAGCTCGATCTTTCGCGAGCCGCGCCCCTGTTCGAAAGCCTTGGATTGCTCGAGCCGATCTTTGACGACCCGTGGATCTACGCGACGGCGAGCGCGACGAGATCCTCGGAACTCAGGCAGGGAGGATTGAGCGAGCTCCCGGGAGAAACCGTGGTCGGTCTCTCGACGGAGAGTCGCCCGAATTCGATCGAGATTCCCGGTGCCTGCAGGGCCGAATCCGATCTGATGAGCTATGTCGCGAGCGTCGTCAACGTCTGCGCTTTGCACGGAATCGTCGTCAGCCCGTCGGGGATCGAAAGCCAGCTCCTCCTCAGAAAGCAGGCTTCCCTAGGGATCCTGGCCGAAATTCTCGAATCCCTCGGCGTGCAGACATCCAGCCGGAAAACCAGCATGCGCTTGATCGCCCAGCACGCGTTGCCGGCGCTGGTGATGCTCAAGCACCGGCTGGTCATCCTTCTCAAGAGAGAAGGCCGGAACGGCCCCCTTCTGGTTCATGACCCCGCGCGCGGCGTGGTCCGGATCCGGAGCGAGGACTTCGAGAAGAATTGGGACGGACTACTACTGGAAACCCGCGCTCCCATCAACGGCGAAGCCCTTTCTGAGCAAGAGAATCCCGCATCGACGCTGAGCCTTACTCGCCTGATCGCGCGATACCGGTCCGATCTCCTCGCGATCCTCGGCCTGAGCATCATAGGCTCGCTATTGACGCTCGGCTTGCCAGTGCTGACTCAGGTCGCGCTCGATCAAGTTTTCGTGAGCCGATCCTGGCACGGTCTCCAATGGATTCTCGGCGGATTGGTTCTCCTGATTCTCCTGTCCGTCGCGGTGAAAGCGGCATGGGAACTCATGCGGGTCGAGTTCTCCACCCGCTTCGACGAAGAGCTCTCGACGTCTCTCCTTCGGCACGCGCTGGCCCTTCCAACCCGACGATTCGCTTCGGACCGCACCGGATCGATCCTCACGCGCGTCGAAGCGGTTTCGCAGATCCAGCGAACCCTCTCCGGCCCGGTCCTCGAGTGCGGGACAGGGGCGATATCCAGCCTCGTCTATTTAATTGCCCTAGCGCTTTACGCGCCACCTCTCGCTCTGACGGCGGTCGTCGCAGCGATGCTCGCGACCACGCTCCTGCTAGCCCCGTGGAAACGCCTTCGCGCGATGTACTCGAGGATTTTCGACGTGGACTCGAAATCACAGAGCATCATCTCCGAGCAGGTTGGAGCGATCACCGCCATCAAAGCCTTGGGGATCGAGCAGGCCATGCGACACAAATGGGAGACCCTGCAGGTACTTCGGATTCGCTCTCTGAGGAACTTCTGGATGGTGTTCCAGTCGAGTCGGGTCTTCATCGAATGGCTCCTCAGAGCGGTTCTGGTGCTCACGGTCTGGATCGGCGGACATCTCGCGATGAATGGAGAAATGTCCACGGGGCAGATCTTGTCAGCGATGATCCTGATGGGTTTCTTCTTCGAGCCGTTCCTGCAGCTCTCGCACCTGACATTCGAGGTCATGCAATTCGACGTCTCCCTTCGAAAGCTGGCCGAGACTTTTGCCCAGGAACCCGAACAAAGCCCATCCGAAACCCGCCTGAAGCATCATTTCCCCCTTCGTGGGAAAATCCGCCTGGAGCGCATCCAGTTCAGGCATTCGGAAGACGCGCCTTGGGTCATCCAGGACGTGGACCTCACGATCTATCCCCGGCAGGTCGTGGCGATCGTCGGCGCGAGCGGATGCGGAAAAACGACGCTGGCGAACCTGATCGCAGGCAACCTGAGGCCTAGCTCCGGAAAGATCTACTTCGATGACATGGACAGCTCCTTCATCTCGATTTTCTCCCTGAGGAACCAGATCGGCTTCATCAACCAGAACAACGACCTTTTCGCCGGTAACCTGCTGGACAACATCGCCTATGGAGACGATACCCCATGCCAGGACAGGATCGACGAGGCCGCCAAACAGGCAAACGCTTCGAATTCATTTCGGAGCTGCCCCGGGGCTACGAATACACCCTGGCGGAGAACGGAACAGGCCTATCAGGAGGCGAGCGTCAGAGGATCTCCTTCGCTCGCACTCTTTATCGCAATCCACGCATCCTGATCCTGGACGAGGCGACCTCCGCCCTGGACGCCCGCTCGGAGAGAACCTTGCTGAACAACCTCAAAGAAATTCTCAAGGATCGCACATCGATCATCATCGCGCATCGCCTCTCATCGGTTCGGCTCGCCGACAGGATCCTGGTCATGCAGGACGGGAAAATCGTCGAGGAAGGGACTCATGACGAGCTGATGCGCAAAGCGGGGGTCTATTTGGAGCTTTTCAGGAGCCAGGTCCAGACTTCACCGGCCTGAGGTGACTAGGACACTCTGGGTATCGCGTCTCACGGGCCGGGGCACACCTTGACATCACTGCGATATCATATTTTCATAAAAAACATTTAATATTGCGTATCAACAGTCCCAGGTTAACATTATCGGAATGACCCCCGAGATACTCCTGGTCTCCAATAATACCCAAGATATCCAGTTTTGGAGCCAGGTCGCCTCCAGAGCCGGCCTGCCGCTCACGCAGGCGACCGATGCCAAAAGCATCTCAGGGATACTGGATCGCAATGACAGAGCGCTCATTTTCTGGGATGCGCAATGCCCGAAGCTCAGAGAGTTGGTGAGCCTGATTCAGGAACGAGGCACTCCGCATAACGTCTTCGCGATCACCGACGAGAAGGTCAGCCATATTCCCGAGCTGTTCCTTCCTCCGGTTTTCGCCCACCATCTTTATCGGCGCTACGTATCCCCGGCGGATTTCCTTTGCGCAAAGCTCATCGAGCGCGCCATCTCGAAATCGCCCTTCTCGCTCGAGGATTTCCTGAAAGGCCCCATGACCTTCAGCTTCAGATCCTCGCTTTCCCATTCCCTGGAAAAATACGATCGGGTCGAGCAGGTCCAGCAACTCCTCATCGAAAACGGCGTGATCCCGAAGCTCGCCGGACTGGGAGCCGATGCGACCGACGAGCTCCTGATGAACGCCATCTTCGACGCCCCATGGGAAGAAGGAAAGGGGCACTACCGCCGGAGCCTGAATCGGGCGGACGGTTTCGAGCTTTCACCCAAAGAGAAGGTCGAGATCGAGGTCGGCATCACTCCCGAGCTTGTCGGAATCCGGATTTGCGACCAATTCGGCTCGCTCAGGCCCGACAAGATCATAGGAAAGCTGGGAGCGAACTTCAGCTCCTCTGATTATATCGCTCCGATCAACGACCCCGGCGCGGGCCTGGGCATCTACAAGATTGTCCAGTCCGCGCTGACGCTGATCTTCGTCGTTCATCCGGGAGCTCGGACCGAAGCCATCGTCCTTTTCAGCAACAAAAAGAGCTACCGGGACGTCCGCATGGGATTCTGTTTCTTCAGCCTGATCTCCTGTTGAGGCTTTCTTCGTCCTTCGTTGGACGGCTCCCAGTGAGTAGGCCGGCTTATCTCATCAAGACTTCGCGCGGCCTGGATCCTTCGGCGGGACCCACGATCCCGCGCGCTTCCATGGTTTCGATCATCCGCGCGGCGCGGTTATAGCCGACCTTGAGATGGCGCTGAAGAAAGCTCGCCGAGGCATGCCCTGACCGGCGAACCAGCTCGAGCGCCTCTCCGAAGAGCGCGTCGTCGGCCTCTTCGCCACCATCTCCGCTTTCCTCCTCCGAATCGTCGACCAGGATCTCGTCGCGGTAGGCGGGCTTGCCCTGGGCCTTGAGGAACGAGGTGACCTTGTTGATCTCGTCGTCGGTGACGTACGCGCCATGCAGGCGCAGGTTCTGCGAGACACCCGGCGGGATGAAGAGCATATCGCCTTGGCCCAGAAGGCGCTCCGCACCCGCGCGATCCAGGATGGTCTTCGAGTCGATGTAGCTTGCCAGCTGAAAGTACACCCGCGACGGCAAGTTCGCCTTGATGAGACCCGTGATGACGTCCGTCGAAGGTCGCTGCGTCGCGATGACGAGATGGATCCCGGCGGCGCGCGCTTTCTGGGCGATCCGCGCGATAGAGATCTCGACCTCTTTTTTCGCGATCATCATGAGATCGGCGAGCTCGTCGATGATGATGACGATGTAGGGCAGCTTGTCGATCCGAGGAGCGCCGGTCTCGTCCGGCTCGAACGCCTCGATCCAGTCCCCACCCGAAAGGTTCTGAATCCCTTCTTGCTGGTTCTCCTCGGAGAGCAGTAGGTCGCGCACGACGTCGGAGCCCATCTCCTCGACCTTCTGATTGAACGAAGCGAGGTTCCTCGCTCCCATCATGGCCAGGATCCGATACCGGCGCTCCATCTCGCGAACGGCCCACTTGAGCGCGGTGCTCGCCTGGTGAGGGTCGTCGACCACGGGAAGCAGGAGATGCGGGATGTCCTGATAAGCGCGAAACTCGATGAACTTGGGATCGACCAGGATCATGCGAAGCTCGTCGGGCGTGAAGCGGTAAAAGAGCGAGCAAATCAGGCTGTTCATGAACACGGACTTGCCAGCTCCCGTCTGCCCCGCGCAAAGCAAGTGGGGCATGCGAGCCAGGTCCGAAAGGTAACAGCTTCCGCCGATGTCCTTGCCCATGATGACCGGGATCGAGTGCTTCGGCCCGTAGAAGTCCGGGTGCTGAAGGAACTCGCGCATGTAAACTGTCTCGCGCTTCTCGCTGGGAATTTCGATCCCCACGACCGACTTGCCGGGGAGCGGAGCGAGGATGCGCACGCTCTGCGCCGAAAGCGCCATCGAAAGGTCGTCGGCCAGCGCGGCGATGCGCGAGACCTTCACGCCGGGCCCGGGCTTGAATTCGTAGAGCGTGATCACGGGCCCAGGACGAACGGCGGTCACTTCGCCGTCGATCCCGAAATCGGCGAACTTCTGCTTGAGGATCTGCGAGTTCTGAAGCAGGCGCTCGCGGTCGATCTGGGACTCGACCTTCGGAGGCTTGTTGAGGAATTCGACGGTAGGAAGCTTCCACTGCCCCTTCTTCGCGCGCTGGGCGGCGCGGGCCAGTTTCTCGGCGGCTTTCGCAGCCGCCCTTTCAGCTCTTTCTTTATCGCTCTGAGGCGCCTTCGAATCCGTGGCCGAGGTCCTGTTGGGCTCGGGAGGAAGAATCTGTGGCGCGGTCGCGGACGAAGCTCTCGCGAGCGAACCCGAGCTCCCCTTCTCCAGCTCCGGAAGTGCATTGGGCACTTCGTTCTCGGGCCCTTCGAGAGCGGAACGAGCGGCCTCTGTCCCCATGACGATCTCGGGTTGCTTGCGTTTCTTCAGGGGAAGCTTCTTCTGGCTAGCCGAAGGGTCCTCTTCGTCATAATCCTCGAGCTCGGCGAAGTTCAGTTCTTCTTCCGTATCGTCCTGCTCGTCGGCGTCTTCAGGACCGATCACGACGGAGGACTTCACTTCAATCTCCTTGCGGCGGGTCGACTGATCGGCAATCGCGCGTCCACGCTCGCGAGCGCGTTTGGCGGCAGCCTCGATCATTTTCTGAAGGAGATCCCCAGCTCCATGCGCCAAGCGCATGCCTAGAAGGCCGAGCAGATAAAAGAGATAGGTCGCCAGGATCCTTCCGCCTCGAAGGACAATGGTACGGGTCACGCGCCAAGCCATGCCGATAGCGGCAGCACCCCAGCGCGCCACGCTGATCGGGGTCGAGAGAACGATCGCGACGAAGAAAACCCCGAGCGAAACGATCGAGGAGCCCAGCGGATTGAATTGTTGCAACAGGCCTTCGGCGAACCAGGCACCGAACGCGCCTCCAGTCAAAAGGAGGGTGCCCGCGAAGGGCCAGTACTTCCACTGGAGCGTGAGAAAAACGGTCAGCGACATGACCGAGATCGCCATACCCCCCAAAGTGCCCAGGAGCCTGACCACTCCCTCCCTCTTGTGGATTGCCGCGGCGATGAAGAGAAGAGCCGCCGGAAAGAGGAATGCCCCCATCCCGAAATACCCCAGCATTCCGGACGCGACATAGGCTCCGATCTTCCCGCAGGCGTTCTTAGCCGCGGAACTTGCATTGCTAAAAAACGACGGATCGCCGGGATGGTAAGTCAAGAGCGCCGCCAAGGCGAAAAGACCTGACGCGAAGACCAAAATGCTTCCGACTTCGTTGGGCAGGTTCTTGGTGAAGGAATCAGAAGAGGATCGGCTGGACCTGGGTTCCCTCTTGGAACCACGCGAACTTCCATGTCGGTTATCCATAACCCTATGGTACATGGACTCCGATGACACAGAAAGTCCGAAACCCCATTGTTCTCGCGTATGATCTGGGTGGAACCAAGGTCCACGCCGCCGTCGTTGACTCGCGAGGAAAGATCCTCCAAGAAACGCGAGTGCCGGTGGCGATCCAAAAAGGCAAGCAGGCTGTCATCCGTCAACTTTGTGACTTGGGCAACGAGTTCCTGAAGCGTTACCCTTCGATCAAGCAGGTCGGGCTCGCTTCGGCGGGACCGCTCGACCCGACCCAGGGCGTGCTGCTGGATCCGACGAACTTCGTGAGCCCTGAAGGAAGCTGGGGTCGTGTTCCTCTCGCCTCGATCATGAGCAGAAAACTCAAACGGCCCGTTCACCTCGAGAATGATGCGGCAGCAGCAATGCTTGCGGAGGCCTGGTTGGGCCGAGCCAAGCGCTATCCGAACGCGATGATCCTGACTTTGGGAACGGGGCTGGGCACCGGGATGCTGGTGAACGGCGAGCTGGTTCGAGCCGGGAGAAACCAGCATCCCGAGGCAGGGCACGTTATTTTGAATTACGCAGACAGCTCGGCGCCCTGCGGATGCGGCAACCTGGGCTGCGCGGAAGCCTACCTCTCCGGCCGAAACTTCACCCGAAGAGCCCGTGCGCGATTCGCAAACGCGGAGCTGCACGCGAAGGACATCGCGGAGCTGGCGCGCAAACGCGACCCGCGGGCGCTGGCGGCTTTTCAGGAGTACGCGGAGATCATGGCGGTGGCGCTTCACAATTACGTCGTCCTTTACTGCCCGCAGATCATCGTTTTCACGGGAAGCTTCGCGAACGCGGCGGATCTTTTTCTGAAAGAAACCGAAGCCCGCCTCGAGCGCCTGCTCGCGCGGCGGCGCGTGGGCATCGACCTCATGCCGCGGCTAGCGGTTTCGAAGCTCGAAAACTCCGCGGGAGTTTTGGGCGCGGCATACGTTGCACTGAAAAGACGCTGAGAGAGAGCGCGGGAATTCAGGGTGGATTCAATGTTCACCGTGGACCGGCCATCCTGGCCTTGCCCGCAAGCGCAGTTCGTGTGCGCAGAAATCTGCGACGGACTTTGAATCCAAACCGAACTCCTACGCTCTTTCTCCACGGACTCTTGGCGCGACGCTCAAGAAGCCATCGATAAAGCGATGGCGAGAGAAATTTGACACTTCGCAAGACAACACTACCTCTTGCGTAATGTTTATCGGTTGACACTATGTCAGAGCCATAGCAGTCTGGTCCTAAGCACTCGCTCTTCTGACAAACGCAGTACAGTTTGGATCTTGATTTACCCACTCCGGCACTTCGTGACGGAGTGAATCAAAGAACAGGCGCGCCTGGGATCCAAACTGGACTACATCTGCACGGTGCAGGGCCGCCAGCAGAACGAGTGTGGGTTCGTTCGAACTGTGAACCTCCGGAGTGAGGAATCGGGCGAACCATCAACGAATGGAGGAATAGTACATGAAACGCATCGTTGCACTCAGCGTTGCTGGATTGGTATTGATGGCTTCGGGTGATGCTTTCGCTTCTCGCGCTCGCATCCTCACCATGGGACAAGGAGCCGCGATCGGCGTGCTTCCGAACACCCACGGAACGTTCTATTACGACGACAACTACAACATCTTCTACAACCCTTCTTACGTGAACGACGTGAAGAACTTCGCGATCGTAGAGAAGTGGAACAACTACGGTACTACCGGCACCGGTGCTGAAGGCGGCGTTTTCACGAACTTCGGCTCGATCTCTGCCGGCCTTTTCTTCAACCGCATCACGGCTCTTGAAGGAACTTACGGAGCTGGAGCAAACAATGCTACTAACCCCGCTGGCGTCAGTGACGCCGAATTGCAACCCATCGAGATTTTTGTGGGCGGCGATATGGGTGTGAAGTGGGGCTTGGGCTTCATGTACGGTAAAGCTCAGGCGGCCAAGGATCGCACCGCAACCGAGATGGCTTTGAGCGCTGGTGCTCAGATCGAAGGCTTCGAGCCTTTCGCACGCTTGACCTTCGCTGGTAAGGACAAAACCGTGGAAAACGTCGAAAACAAATTCGGCGGCTTCACCGTCGGTACCCGTTACAAATGGGGTGAGTGGATTCCTTACGCTGCATTCGTTTCGCGGAATCAGACCCTCCAGGGCCAAGCAAAGCAAAGCGTAAATGCCTGGGGCGTTGGGATCGGACGTACAATGAAAGCCACCGAAACCACCAGCCTGAACTACGCCATCAGCTACTGGTCGGGTCGCAATCGCACTGAACTTGGAACCGCAACGTCTGAGACCCTGGGTCTGAATCGCCAGGCGCTTCCGATCAACGTCTCGATCGAGTCCCAGTTCGCAAGCTGGATCACTGGACGCGCGGGTCTTCAGTACTTCCTGGTGGATCGCCAGGGTGAAACGACCAATGCTTCTGACGTGGACGCAGCTCTTGGTGCTTCGTTCAACTTCGATAAAGTGTCCTTTGATTGGGCAGTCGGCACGGGTTCAAACAATCCCGGCACCGAGAACGTCGACAATGCAGTATTCGACTTCACCGGTGGCCTCTTCACCGCTGCAAGCTTGTCTTACAGCTGGTAAGATTCAGGCCTAAAAACCTGACTCCCGGAAAGGGGCTCCGAAAGGGGCCCCTTTTCTTTTGTGCGAAACGCGATCGACAGGGTTCGCACCGAGTGCGAATCAGATTCCTAAACTTCCTCGAAGCGCGGCAAATCGTTTGCGCAAGGCTTCGCTCATCCAACTCAGCAGCCTAGCTTCATTCAATCCTTCGGGACACTGAGGCGCAACTCTCCGAATATCCTCGCAATCTACTTCACTTCCTCTCCTGAGCTTGAGGTAAACGAAAAGTGTCAAGCTCGGTCGAAAAAGCGCTCCTCGCCTTCCTTTTCGGATCGGCACGAGTTCATTTTGCCAATCCTTGATCTCTCGAACAAAAGGCTCAACAGCCGAATTCACCCATTCGGGACCAAGTCCGCGATCGATCAGCCACCGAAAAAGGGCATTCCGAGCGGCCTCATCCGAAAGCTCGGGATGTCGGATCCTTACCAAATCGACATCCTCGGTTCCCCGAGTAGCGTCAAATTCCAGCCGAACCAAGGAGCCTCCGGTCAGCAACCAGTCCCCACCCAGCTCATCGCAGAGGTAGCCCAGAATTTCGGCCAGCGTCTTTGACTCCATTTCGTTCACCTGCTCTAATGATAACTGAAGATGACGCTCGATCTAGAGGGGTATCGAAAGATCCTGCTCAACTACCTAGAACGAAGAAACGCGAACAAGCGATGTGAGATTGATCGACCTGAGATCGTGGCCCATGCTTCGCTTTCAGCCTGGGCGCACCATTGGCCCTCTCGAGTCGACCCGCGGACCCTCGAATTGCTCGCGTTGACCTCGGAAATCAAGTCCCTAGAGCGAAGTCGATGGGCGACGCAAAGACGCATGGCGATCCACTGTCTCAGTCAGCAACTAGCGCCTGAGCCGGCTGCCGACCTCAGCCTCAGAACTGAAACCCGACCAGCACCGAAGGTCAAGCCGTAGTCGAGCTTGGCGATATCATCCAGGTCACGCTCGTCGACTTCGACCTCCTTGGACTTTCCGTCGACCGTGATCTCTCCACCAGCGCTCTTGGCAATCAGATAGCCGATATAAGGCCCCCCATGATGATGTTCGGAGTGGCGTGCCCCAGGCTCATTCTTGCCTTGGCCAAAAACGGAACCTCAAGATAATTCATCGCTAAGCTCAGGTCGCCGCTCGCCCCGGGATATCCAGCCAACTGTCTAAGGCATGGACAGCTTCGAGTCGGGTTCTTGTCCCTTGCGCTGGGATATCCATCACTTAACGAGAGGCCGAGGCCGCGCGCCGCGGCCTTCGTCTTGCATCTCCCCACTATTTGAAAGCGATGGGGCTCGTCCGCCCGCTTTCGCGGTACACTTAAAATATAGAAAATAAGATGCCGAGAGTTTTGGAGTCGAATCCATGGTCCAGCTGAGAAAGCATTTGCAGTCCCCCCTTTCCGTGGCGGCCGTCTTTTCGGTGATCGCCGCCGGCGCGGTCCTACCCTCCGCGAGCTTCGCATCTCCCACTTGTCTTCCTCTAGGCGCGGCCCCCTCCGAGCTCTACGAGCGAGGCGAGCTGGTGCTTTCGGCCATCAAAAGCGAGTTCCAACGCATTCAGTCCTCCGAGACCCCAGGAACCTCCGGAGCCGAGCTGCTCACTCTGGCTATGAGCCGGGTCAATCAGCTCGCGAACAAGGCCTCTCCCGACGACGAGCTCAGGCACGCGCTTCAGACTTGGGAATGCATGGCTAAGAACGGCCTGGGACGCTGGGATACCCCTCTCGCGGGCAAGGAAGTCATCGAGAAGATCACGGTCGAGATGGCCGATTTCGCCTTTCAACTGAAGGACCCCTCGCTGACCGGCCCCGAGCAGGTCCCCCTGGCTCAAGAATCGATCGACCTGATGAAACATCGGGTGCGCTATGAGCTCACCAAGCCCATCATTCGCGACGTCCTTCCTCAAGGCTCGCTCGCGCTCGGGCACAACGAAATTCTCGATCTACAGAACAAAGTCGATCGCGCCTATGAAGCGATGTTGAAAGCGTTCGCTCAACGGCTCAGGAGCGAGCTCGCCAGCGCCCGCACCGCCGAAAAGGATCGCCACCCATCGGCGTCCACCAAGAAAAAACGATCACGCGAGAAGCCGGAATCGGCTCCGGCCAAGGAGTTCAGGATCCCGCCTCACGCTAATTTCTGATCGTCGCCCGATTCAGAACGGAAATGAGACCCCGGCCGCGATCAACTCGTGGCTCAGCTCGCCTCGGATCAGGAGATTGTCCGCCACCCGATAGAAAGCTCCTACTCCGATACGCGGAAAAACCGCCGCGCGGTCTCCCAAGGAGGCCCCAGTGATGTTCCCCCCTAATCCGCCCAGAGCGAAAAACGTCCACTGATCGTCTCGAACGAAATCCCAGCGAAGATGCCCGCTGAAAATCCAGTAAGTGTGCCCGGAGTTGAACATGGGGCCGATTTCGGCTTCGATGAAGACCTGATCATTGATATCCGGGATCCAGCCCTCGGAGAGGATTTTCTTCGAGGCCATTCCGATCAGGGCGAACCCGGGAGTCGTGTCGATGATACCCAGTCCGGCAAGAGCCCCCACGTGGATCTCCTTGTCCGGAGGCGTCCCCTTCCAGGGCTCGGCCGACGACTCTATTTCTTGAGCGCTGACGACCGAAGTCAGCGTCACGACCGCGATCAGGAAAATAACGACGATGAATCCCAGGCCTGGGCGATTGCGAAGTTGGATCATGCCTCCGATTTACTCCAAAGCCCGCAGCCGATCGAGAAGATTCTTGATCATGGCCGCCGTCGCTCCCCAGACGCGATGTTCCCCGATCTGGTAAACGTCGGTCCTGTACTTGAACGCGCCTGCCCTCATTTCCTCGCTGCGATAGGTCTCAGGGTTCAAAAGAAGGTTCAAGGGCGCCCAAAAAACCTCGGCGATCTCCTCGGCGCTGGGCCGGAGGCGGATTTCGTCGCGAGGGATTTTCAGGACCCCGACTACCGGGGTGACACGAAATCCTGTAGCGGTCCAAAGGTCCGGCATCTTACCCACGACGATGACAGTCTCGCGTGGGATCCCAATCTCTTCTTCGGTCTCGCGCAGAGCAGTATCGACTTCATCGAGATCTCGCGGATCGATCATTCCCCCAGGAAACGCGATTTGTCCCTTATGGGTCTTGACGGTCTCGGTCCGACGAGTCAGAAGCAATGCCGGATCGATCGAGGGATCGAAGAGCGCGAGGACCGACGCCACTCTCACCCCAGGCTTGAGCACCGGCGGGAGATGGGGTGAGCGATCGTGCGGAAAGTCGAGCTGCAAGGCGCGGTGAAGCCGCTTCGCGAATTCGTTCAGCCCAGGGTCATCCAATCGCATCTATCTGCTCCTCAGGTCGATACCGTATCGCTGCGCCTTTCGATAGAGAGTCGCGCGATCGATTCCCAGGACCTCAGAGGCGCGTGACTTGTTGAACCGCACCTCCTGCAACACCTTGAGGATGTGAGATCGCTCCACGGCCTCCAGCGACGTCGGGGGGCCCGGCTCTTCCCGCGTCTCCTGCGGCCGGCCTCCCGCGATCTCGGCGGGGAAGTCCTCGACGAAAAGCACTTCGGTCCCGCTCATCACCACCGCGCGCTCGATGACATGCTCCAGCTCGCGAATATTCCCGGGCCAGGAGTACTTCATCAGCAGCTCCATCGCCTCGTCCGAAACATGCGAGACAGGCTTTTGATTAAGCGCTGAGTAGCGCCTCAGGAAGTGCTCGACCAGCTCGGGAATGTCATCCTTCCTGGCACGGAGCGGCGGGAGCTCGATCCGAATGACCTCGAGGCGATAAAAGAGATCTTCCCGAAAACGCCCCTCCCGCAAAAGCGCCCCCAGGTCTTTTGGCGTCGCCGCGATCACCCTGACTTGCGACTTCCGCTTTTCGAGCACCGTCACCAATTTCACCTGCAACGAGGGAGGAAGGTCGTGTACCTCCTCAAGGTACAAAGTGCCTCCCGGCTCCTCGTCGACCGCGCCGGACCTGCCAGCTTCGCCCAAAAGCTCCGCTTCGAGCGCAAGCTCTGAAACGCCGCTGCAGTTCAGGGTCACAAAAGGCTTGTCACGCCTGGAGCTGTTGTCGTGAATCGCGCGCGCGGCCAGCTCCTTTCCGGTCCCGCCCTCTCCCACGATGAGAACATTGCTCGTGGACAGCGCCGCGCGGGCAAGAGTTTTATAGACTTCGACGATCTTCGGGGATTTTCCGATCACGGCCTGAGTCGCCGCGCCGATCGGCCGAAAGGAACCGCTCGAGCCCGACTGAGCGCGCAAGCTCAACGCCTCCCAATGCTTCGCGGCCCGCGCGATGACGGCCTTGAGATCCTGGATTTGAAAGGGCTTGCTGACGTAATCGAACGCCCCTTCCTGGATGGCTTCGATGGCTCCTTCCATGCTCCCGAAACCCGTCATCAGGATCACCGCGGACCGGGCTCCGGACTTCTTCACTTCGCGAAGCACGGACATTCCGTCGAGCTCGATCATCCGGATGTCGGAAAGCACTACCCCGAAGGACTCGCGCCGCAAGAGCTCCACGGCCCTCTCGCCGCTGGGCGCGAGATAAATCGAATATCCTTCCTTCACCAGGACTTCCTGGAGAAGCTTGCGGGTGACCTCATCATCATCGGCGACCAGGATCTTCATCGGCTTTCCTCATAGGGGATTCTGACGGAGATGCGAGTCCAGGCCCCCTCCCTGGAGTCGATATCCAGCACGCCCCCGTATTTCTGGACGAGCTGCTGGCAAATGGTCAACCCAAGACCGGTGCCTTGCCCCGGCCGCTTGGTCGTAAAAAACGGCTTGAGCACCTTCTTGAGATCCCCTTTGGGGATCCCCTCGCCGGTGTCGTAAACCGTAACGACCGCCCAGTCCTTGGAATTCTTGTTCTGCAAACCGGTCCTGATTTCCAGAAGACGCCTCCGGTGATCATTCTTTTCGGCGCTGCTCTGGATCGAATCCAAGGAGTTGTTCACCAGATTCAACAGGACTTGCTCGAGATCGATCGGGACAGCGCGCAATGGCCCGATCGAGCGATCGAGATTGCGCCGGACCGTGACTTCCATCGCTTCAGCTCTGGGACGCACGAGATTGACTGTCTGATCCGCCAAGCGGTTCAGATCGACCAGCTGTCTCTGCGAAGCAGGCTTCGCGGTGCTCTGCAAGAAATCCCGGACGATCCTTTCGATCTTCTTGACTTGTCCCTCGATGATTCCCAGCCGTTCGCGAGCGGGTGCGACGCTTTCGACCTCCTCCTGAAGGAGCTGAAGATGGCCACCAATCGCGTTCAGGGGAGTGCCGATCTCGTGAGCGAAGCTGGCGGTGAGCTGCCCCATGACCGCAAGCTTCTCGGTGTTCATCAACTGCCTATGGGCATCGTGAAGCTGCTGGGTCAGCTCCAGGTTCTGGTCCTCCGCGCGACGCAGCTTGCGATCGTTCGCGATCGTCTTTCGAAGAAAATAACTGAGGACGAGAACCAAGACGAAGACGCTCAACGCGGCCGCCGTCGCGCTCGTCCGCCAAAGCGGCCCCTCGATCTGGTTCAGAACGCTCGTCGAGACCAAGGCATGCACGGTGCCCAGGTTCCTCTTGCCTCCGTTGGGGGCCCGGCTCTTCCGCTCGATGGGAACATGAATCTCCCACATCCCGAGGCCAAGCTCCTCGTCGAAACGAAATATCGAGGTTTCCTTCTCGACCAGCAGGAGATCCGATTGAAGCGCGCCCGGCTCCTCTTCGATATTCGAGGCGACGCGAATCGGCCGCCCAGTAGCGGGATCCTTCGCGATCACGTCCATTTTGAGAATATTCGGCTGGGCGTAGAGGTACTCCTGCAAATGCGCCTCTATGGCCTTTTGCGGATCCGGACGCAAGAGGTATCGCTGCCGGACGATCTCGCTTGCCAGGGTCTTGGCTGAAGCGAGCCCGACCTGTCTGATCTCCTGCTGAAGGACGACTTGAGCGAGCTGGTGCTGGAGAACGGTGACGATCAGGAAAGTAGGCAGAATCACCGCGACCAGAACGAGGCTGATCTTGGCTTGGAGATCGAGACGGCGAATCCGCATCAAAGGCATGAAGGGCATCATAACGCCGCGTTCGCGGATTGCGCCAGTGCCTGCCCGGCCGGTGGCGTTCGAATTCGGGCTTGATTCGCGGTCGGCCCCGACTCCAGGAACTCATGCCGCGCCCAATAAAAAAGGCCGGCTGCTCAGTGCGAGCGCCGGCCCTTGCGGATTCGTTTTTTGAATGAAACGCTTACTGGGTTGGCATATCGCCGGGAAGAAGAGCTTCGCCCATATCGTCTGAAGACGGCATTGGATCGTTCGCAGGCATAGCGTCCTGCTCCATCTCATGCTCCACCAAAGGCGCGGCCTGTTCGACCTTTTTCTTTGCGCTCTTCTTCGGCTTCGTGCTGGCGATGCTGCGGCCGTTGTTCTTCGCCTTGGCTTTAGCGGTCTTTTTCTTCGCCTCATTCTTGGTCTTCTTGGCCTGCTTCTGGTTTTTTTTCTTAGCCTTGGCAGTGCCTTTGGCAACCTTCTTGTTGGCGTTCTTGGCTTTCTTCTTCTTGGCGGTTGTCGTGCCAGAAGCGCTGGAGCGAATCGTATCGAATCCAGAGGAAGCCGCGGAGAAAGTATCATCCGCAATCGCTCCCGCCGACAGAGCCAGTGTCGCTACCAGAGTGACGATCATGTTTTTCATAGGATCTCCTTCAAGGTACATTTATCTTCAGCGGGATTTTTGGACCTTACAAGAGGGATCTCATCGGGCTCGCACCCCTCCGGTCCGGCGAACTCACGGCTTGTCAGCCGTTTGACGGACCGGTACAGATTGGAACCCATGACCATGACTCTGGCGTATGGACGATGCGTCCAACTCATCGAAGGCGAGGCCGTCCTCCGAAACGAGAACGGGGAGCTCCGAGTGCGGATCGACGGAGGGGACGCCTTCGGCCTTGGGGACCTGGTCGAGGTCAAAAACGGCCAGGCGCGGCTGCTGACGCCCAACCGGAGCCCGGGACGAAGCATGCGCTGGATGGACCGGGTGCTCGACCCCCGGCGCCTCCGGGCCCTGCGCGTTCGGGACCAGGTCGAGACCGCGATCCGGCAGCACTTTCGCTCCCGCGGCTTTCATGAGACCCGCACTCCCCTATTGGTACCCTCCCCCGGCATGGAGCCTCATATTCGCCCGTTCGCTCTGAAAACCGGGTCCTACCTGCCCACCTCGCCTGAGTTCGCCATGAAGCGCCTCCTGGTCGGAGGGCTCGAACGGATTTTTCAGATCTCCCAGGCGTTCAGACTCGAGCCCAAATCCTCGACCCATCACCCGGAGTTTACCCTGCTCGAATGGTACCGCGCCTATGCAGGCTACGAGAAGATTATGCGTGATGTGGAGGAGCTTTTTTGCGCCATCGCCGAATCGATTCACGGCGAGCCCGTGATCCAGTATCAAGGAAGGCGGATTTCGCTTCAGACTCCATGGCCCAAGCTGCGAATCAGGGAGCTTTACGGTCAGCTGGGGATCGATCTCGCCTTCTCGGATCAGGCGGAGCTGCGTTCGCATTGCCGGCGTTTGGGGCTGAAGGCTCCGGAAAACGCGAGCTGGGACGATCTGTTCTTCCTCATCTGGCTCAACGTCATCGAGCCCTCCCTGCCGTCCGACCGAGCGGTGATCGTCATGCGCTATCCTGCATCACAAGCCGCCCTTTCGGTGATCGACCAGGACCCGGATGGCTCGAAATGGGCCCGGCGCTTCGAAGTCTATGCGGGCGGCCTCGAGCTGGGCAACGCCTTCGAAGAGCTGACGGATCCAGCCGAGCAGCGCATGCGCTTCACCAGGGACATGGACCTGCGAGAGCGCACGTATGGCCCTTCGTTTCCTCGCTGCCCCATCGACGAGGAGTTTCTCTCGGCCCTTGACGAAGGCATGCCACCTTCCGGAGGGATCGCGATGGGAGTCGACCGGATCGCGATGCTTTTCGCGGACGAGCCCGAGATCGACCGCCTGCTCTGGCTCGAAAGCTATGTGGGCAACGAAAGCTCCAGCGCCGGAGGCGGATCCAACGCGACTTGAACGCGCGCCACCGCGCACGAACGCGGCGGCGAATCCTCACGCGATCACGACGTCGCGCGAACGGGCCTCGCATAAGCGCGCCGCTGCCAGGCCCTCGATCCTCCTTCAATCCCTCACTCGGGCCGAGACGGCCTGAGCCCCTGCAGGCATCGGCTGAAATCATCGGGTAGCGGGCTTTGAACATGGATTTCGGCGCGAGTGATCGGATGGGGGAAGATCAAGCTGGATGCATGAAGCATGAGGCGAGGCACAACTGGGATGCCTGGTCCCTTTCCTCCATAAGTGGAGTCTCCAAGAATGGGATACCCGCCTTCTGAAAGGTGAACGCGGATCTGATGGGTCCTTCCCGTCTTAGGACGCGCCTCGACCCAGACGGCGGCCCTGAGTTTCTCGACGAGCCTGAAATCCGTCCGGGCGAAATCCCCGCCCGACCGCACCGACGTGAAGACGGTCCGCTTGCCTGTGCCCTTGGCCCGCCCTAGGTAATTTTCGACGACCCATTCATCAGGAGACACGCGCCCGGCGGGAAGCGCGACCAGAGCCTGATAGATCTTGATCGCGCGATGGGAGGCGAAAAGATCCGATACCCCGGCATTGGCTTCCTTGGCTTTGGTGAAGAGCACCACCCCTGAAGTGTCCCGATCCAGGCGATGATGCAGGCCCAGGTAGACATCGCCTCCCGCGCGCTGGGACAGAAACTTTTTCAAGGACGCGAAGAGGTTGTCGCGTGCCTCATCCAAGGTCGGTTGCGTAGGCAGCCCGGGCGGCTTATCGACTACTATCAGATGCTCGTCTTCGAAGAGAATTCGGGACTCGCTCATCACGAAAGGCTGATCCTTGCCCCGTTCGTCCGAAAAGAGCTTCTTCTCGTCGACGTAGACCTCGATCCTGGCCCCTGGAATCAGCGCTTTCGAGGCGATACGCACCCTCTTGCCATTCAGATACACGGCGCCGGCCACGATCAGCTTGCGGACCTTCCCTTTGGATACAGGCTGCTGTAACGCCTCGGGAAGCCACTCCGCGAGCAGCTGGTCGAGGCGGACTCCTTGATGCTGGGGCAATGCCCTGAACGACAGCTTTCTCACGACTGCGTCACCCGTAACACAGTTGTCCGCGCCGATAAACACGGTAAAGATGAAGGTTATGGCATACATCGATACGCGCTGGTGGCTTCGTGTCTCGTTCGCGACCGCGGGGATGGCATCCCTCGCCCTTTGGGCCGGGGATCTCGCGGCACAGGAGCCTCCCGCTGACGCCAGCGTCAAGGCTGCTGATATCAGCAAGCGCATTCAGAGCCCGGCCAAGCCAGCTCCGCTCGTGGCGGAGCCTGAGCAGATCGCCGACTGCCACCGCAAACTCGATGACCTGATTGGGGCCCAGAGAAACCCCGAGTACAAGGAGCCTATTGCCGAATCCTTCAAGGAGATCGAGGTCGAAATCCCGAAGCTGGCCGAACGCTTCGTCGCGCTCGAAGAGGATCCGTCGATCCCAGGCGACATCGGAGAGGATGTTCGAGCGACCTGCCAGGCGCGAATTCCCGGCTTCGGGCCGGCATATGATTTGGCCAGCAAAAAATGCCGAGGAGAAGTTCCGTCGCTTCGTTATCTCGACGCCGGAGCGGATAGATAGCTTGATGTAAGAAGTTCGGTCCTCCCCATCAAGCGACGCGACCTCTGGCGAAAGGAAAATGAGCCAGATCGAGGTGAAGGGGAGGCAAGGAGAAGTGTCCGGAGTGGGACCTGGGTCCATCATCGAAACCCTTCATTTCCCCGACGCCAATCAGCCCGTGCCGCCCACGCTGATCGACGCGCGATAAAGCTGGAAATCAGCAACGAAGCTTTTCCCGGAAGGACGCTTTCCCCGAGACAGGCGATCCTCCCGGCAAAACTTGCCGAAGGCGCGGCGAGGATCTCCATGCTACCGTTAAAGATGAGATGAGCCAGGATCCCGCTCGAAAAAAAAACCGGCCTCCCACTCCTGGATCGACTGGGTCGACTTTGAAACCAGTGCCATCGGGCCCGACTCCTCCGGCTCCCCCTCACCAACCGGTGCGGACGATCATCATCGATGACGGAGCCGATGACCAAACCGATCCTCATTTCGAACCCCCCAACGGGTCAGAGCCAGGCCGGTTTTCGAAGCCCCAAGCGAACGCGCCAGCCGTTTCGAACACAGGCATGGCGACCGTTCCGAGTTCCGGGACGCCCCCCACTTTGAACACGGGTGCGGCGACCGCTCGCAACAAGGCGTCCCCTCGCCAAAAGCTTCCCTCACTGGGCCCTCTCGACCCGTTTCTAGCCGACCCCACGGTCAGCGAGATCATGGTGAACGACACGCGGAGCATCATCGTCGAACGCGAAGGAAAAATGATCACGACGCAAGCGGGATTCGCGTCGAACGACGAAGTCTATCGCGCGATCGGAATCATCTGCGAGGTTGTCGGCAGGGTTATCAGCCCAGAGATTCCTTACCTGGATGCCACGCTCCCGGACGGGTCGCGTGTCAATATCGTCATTGCTCCCGTGACCCTGACCGGCCCCAGCATCACCATCCGCAAGTTCCCCGCGCGACACCTATCGGCCAGTGATCTGATCGCCCGTGGGATGCTGGACCAAAAGCTGGCGATGTTTCTCGGGTACAGCGTCCAAGGAAGAATGAACATCCTGATCTCGGGCGGAACCGGAAGCGGAAAGACATCGCTCCTCGGCGCTCTTCTCGGTTTCGTGCCCGCCCACGAGCGGGTGGTGACGATCGAAGACACCCCCGAGCTGATGCTCGCCCTGCCCAATAGCGTGAGAATGCAGACCAAGCTGCACACGCCTCTGAGCCCGGCGATCAGCGCCCGCGATCTGGTCGCCAACTCCCTAAGAATGAGGCCTGACCGCATCATCATCGGAGAATGCCGAAAAGGTGAATCGCTCGACATGCTCCAGGCCATGAACACGGGCCACTCGGGCGCGATGACCACCGTGCACGCCAACTCCCCGCGCGACGCACTGGCGAGAATCGAGACCTTATGCATGATGTCCGGCGTTGATGTCCCGCTCAAGGCGATCCGCAAACAGATCGCGAGCGCACTCGACCTGCTCATCCACGTCAAGCGCTTGCGGAGCGGCAAGCGTAGGATCGTGCATGTGGCCGAGGTGACCGGAATGGAGGGTGAGACCATCACCATCCAGGATCTTTTTCTCTACGAGGCCGAGAACGATCGAATCCAGATGACCGGCATGGTCCCCACCTTTGCCGAAAGGCTTCGGGACTCGGGGATCGACCTCCCCAAGGATTTCTTCGCTTAGCTTGGACTGGCTTGGGTGACTCGGCTTGGCCGGTGGGCCGGGTTCCGCCTCCGTGTTCCTGATGTCTCAGCGTTTCTTGATCTTTTGCGCGTGATTGATGACGCGGTGAACGCGGTTCAGCACTTCCCAGGTCAGGCGATCCTGCCCTGCCGTCCGGGCCCAGGATCTGTGAAACTCCACGTCCGCGCGATTTCGTGGGCCCAGCCCGAAATCCACGCCCTTGCCCACCAGTCTCACGACCCAGTTCGCGTACCACTCGGCCAGAGCCTCCGGATCCGAGCTCTTCTCGGCGATCAGAAGCAAAGCCTCGTCGCCCAGGATCCGTTTCAACGTGTAATACGAGGCCCCACCGAAAGTCCTTTTCACCTCGTGAATTGCCTCCCGACTGATCTCGCCTTTGAAGGAGCCCGTGCCTGTTTTGGCCGGGGCCGGGCGAGCCGGTACCTGCGGCGACTGCCCTGGCTGCACGGCGCGCGGCAGGGGATTTGCCATCGAACGGTTGAAGCGAGTGGGCGCTTTCAGCTCAGCCTGGATCCTGAGCAGCTCCTCGGCGAAGACCGAAAGCGCTTCGGCGGTCGACCCGGGATGATCGGACTCGAGCTCCCTGTAGAACGACGAATGGGTGAAACCATTATAGAGTCCTTCGAGAGAGGCACCCTGATTCATCGAATCCACGTACTCGCCGAACGCCTGGCGATCCTCGGGCTGCCTCTCGAAGACCACGACGAAAATCTCGCGCAGAAGCTCGGCATTCTTCCTGAACGGATGCGCGTCAGATGGCTTGGTTTTTTTGTCCTGAAGCGGGCTCCTTCCCCCCGTAAGAACGAGCTGAAGAGCGTCCCACTCGGCCTGGAGCCTCGCTTTGAAGGAGCGATAAGAGGACCAGTAGCCCCCGCAGCCCACGAATTGCGAGGAGCAGGCCATGATCAGGAGCAGCTTAGAAAGAGAGAGAGAATTTCGCACCGAAGCTCGACATTCCGATGAAGCTGTAATCGTATTCAGCCGTGAGCTTGACGAACGCCAGCTTGATCGGCAGGCCCGCGTACATATGAAATGCCGATGCGGAATGGGATCCTGAAACGGACAGGCTCTGGCCCACGGGAACCTGAATCTCCCCTGAGGCGAACTGCATCCCCATGCCGACATAAGGATCCAGAACCCAACCTAGCTTCTTCGAGGCCAGCACGTCGACTTTGGCGGTCTTCGTCTTCAGGAAGAACAGATTGGAGGAGGAATAGCTCACTCGAGCGTCGACCGAGGGCCTGGCTGCGTTGCCGGGAAGGAACGCCCACTTGATATCCCCGCCAATGAGGCTATTGCCCTGAAAGCCCGCATAGGTGAACCCGAGGTCCACGCCCCAGGGAAGCCCCTTGTGGATATTGAGCCTGGGCAACGGAATCACGTCGGGAACGTTGGTCCCGGCTCCCGCCACTGTCAAAGCTTCCTTGAAGTCGTCGGGGAGACTCATGACGGTCGCATCGACGCCGACGTCCAGGCCAATCACGTATCCGAGCGGGCTCGCTGGCTCATAAGCGCGATGGTCAGCTCCGATCGCCACGGTTTTGACGAGCGACTCCACCATCGAAGCCTGCAAGGCATCGAGGGTCGTGGTATCGAGACCTGGCAACGCGAGCGCAGTTGTCGCCCACCCGCCCGAAGCAAATCCCGCCGCAATCGCGCTCCATTCACCCGCCTGGATTTTTCTCATATAGAACCAGTGTAAAGGAGGGGTTTTCAGCGCGTCAAATCAGAATTCCCGCGATGGCTCCCGTCATCATGCAAGCGATGGTCCCGCCCAGCATCGCTCTGAAGCCCAAGCGAGCCAGATCCTTGCGTCGCGAGGGTACCAGCGCTCCGATTCCACCGATCTGGATCGCGATCGAAGCGAAGTTCGAGAACCCGCATAGCGCGTAGGTGGCGATCGTGAACGAGCGCTCCGAGATCACGCCCTTCATCTTGCTCAAATCCATGTAAGCGATGAATTCGTTGAGAAACATCTTCTTGCCGAGCAACATGCCCACGTCGTCGGCGTCAGCCCAAGGCACGCCCATGATCCACGCGACCGGAGCGAATGTCCAACCCAGGATCCGCTCGACGCTGAGCGGAGCTCCACCCACTTCGGGAAGAAGCCCGAAAAAATAATTGATCAGCGCCGCGATCGCCACGAAAGCGATCAACATCGCCGCCACGTTGGCAGCGAGGTTGAGCCCCTCGGAGGCTCCTCTGCATGCCGCGTCCAGGACGTTCGCATCCTGCATCTCCACTTCCACTTTGACGTGGCCCTTGGTCAGCGACTCCTTCGTCTCGGGCTCCATGATCTTGGCGATCACGAGCGCCGCGGGCGCCGCCATGAGCGATGCGGCGAGAAGATGCCCGGGATCGGCCCCGAAGCTCACGTACGCGGCCATCACTCCTCCCGCGATCGTGGCCATTCCGCCCACCATGAGCGCCATCAGCTCCGAATTCGTCATCGTGGCGATATACGGCTTGATCACCAGCGGAGCTTCGGTCTGTCCAACGAAGACGTTGGCGCTGGCGGCGAGCGATTCGGATCCGGACACGTCCATTACCTTGCACATCACGCGAGCCATCGCTTCGACCACTTTTTGGATGATGCCCAGGTAGAAGAAGACCGACATCATCGATGATACGAAGATGATGGTCGGCAGCACCGAAAAAGCGAAGAAATGCTCGCGGAAACCCTCTCCGAAAACCATGGCGGCCCCCGCGTCCGAGAAACTGATGACTCTCGTGATGAACTCACGGGCCGCATCGAAGAAAATCCTCCCTGGCGTGGTCCAGAGAACGAGGACGCCGAATAGAAGCTGCAGGCCGATTCCGCTCAGGATGAGCCTCCAGTTCATGCGGCGCTTGTGGCTCGACATGAGCCATGCCAAAGCGACCAGGATCCAGAGTCCGATGAAACTGATGACTTGATGCATACACTATCCTCTATGGATGGGCGTCGACGGCAGGGGACGGAGCCCGCGTTCGAAATGGCTCGGCCCTCACCCGGCTGTATCTGGGCCCGACCAGGGCACAGACCGAATAGATCCTCTCAGAATCCGCATAGTGCTCCATCTCGAGAACCTGCGCCATCACTAAGTCCAGTTTTTCGATCACCGCGAGAAGCTGCGCATGGCTGAGGTCGCGGGTCAGGAGGCTTCGGTACGAACGCTTGGTGGCTACATCCTGAGCCTTGAGATTCGCGAGAATGGATTGAGCTTCGTAAATGAAGTTTCGGTTACGGATCTCGAAGAAATCCGCGTCGTCGGGGAAGTAAAAGTTGCTCTTGCTGGTCTTGCAATAATCGCCATCGAGATCGATCACCCCGTGGTCGTTCAGAGCCAGAAGCATCGGCCGCAGTCGCTCCGGCGCGATGTGGAGTGCCTGCGCGATCGCCGAAACCGTAGCCCAGCCATTCGCGCAGTTCACCGCGGTGAAGATATCACGATAAGCCGGATCCGATTGAAACAGCCTCAGATGCGCGCGATTGAAAACGATGACGTCGTCCAGGGCCATCGCCTCCTTCAACCCTCCCTGAGCGCCCGGATGGCCGGGGCCTTCAACGGGTCGTGATTCGGAGGCTTTCGAAAGTCGCCACTGCTCACGAAATCGCGTGCGGGCATCGGCGTCGCTGATCTGCGCGAGATTCCAGGCCTGCACGGCGTCCATGACTGGAGCCTCAAGCGCGTCCGCGATCTTGAGGACCTGTTCAAGGCTGGGGAGCTGCTCTCCGGCCTCGTAGCGCGAGTACTGCGGATAACTGATCCCTAGGTCAACCGTCGTACAAAATCCACGAGCCGAGCGATGATGCTTCTTGCGGTTTTCTCGCAGGAATTCTCCAAATAATTCATACTTACGCTGCACATGAATCATAATGACGCTAAGCGTTATTGCATATGTTGAGAAGTATTGCGAGTGAAATCATTTGTCGCTTGACGAGAGAGAAGCACCGCGTTAGATCTCCGACCATGGAAATGGTCCACTTTATTCCCCCCAGCCAGCGACGCCTTGCCTTGATCGCAGCTCAAGCCGATACGGCCCCTGTACTCATCCATGGGGCTAGCGGCACGGGTAAGGGCGCCATCGCAAAGTGGATTCACCAAAACGGCCCACGCGCCACCCTTCCCTTCATCGTGGCTACGCCGGATATCGGCTTGGTGGAACAGATTCGTCAAGCCCAGGGAGGTACTCTCCTCATCGGAGAGCTGGGGAGCCTGCCTCTGGCCGAGCAAAAAACGCTTCTCAATTTTCTCAATACCAAGACGGTTCCGCACCCCGAGAATCCCAAGATGCCGATGCTCGTGAACACGCGGATCATGGCGGCCACGAGCCAAGGCCTCGAAGCCCGCGCTCGCGCCGGGCTATTCAACCCGGACCTTCTTCAGAAGCTCAACGTCTTCAGGCTCGAGATGCCTCCGCTGCACCAACGGTCCGAGGAATTCGAGGACATCGTCCTGGGCATCACCGGGGAGATCACGCGCGAAGTCCACAAGGAGCACCTCAGAAGCTTGAGCCCCGGGTCTTGGGAGCTTCTCAAGAATTATGACTGGCCCGGAAACATCCGTGAGCTCAGGAACGTGCTTCGCATCGCTGTGATCGCCGCCGCGGGAGACCGGATCGAGGTCTCGGATTTTCCGAAATTCGGGCACGAGAAACTGGATTTTCGCGCCACGCGCGAAGCTTTCGAAAAGATCTACATCACGGAGTTGCTCAAGAGTTTTGACTGGCAGATCGACAAAACCTGCCGGATGACCCGTATGGACAAGGAAACGCTGCTCGAAAAGATTTCCCTATACGGGATTCGGCGCAAGGACAACGACTTGCCGGTCTGATCACCGTCCCCGGGGTGAGCCTATCCCCCCATCCCCCAAATATGCTTTCCCCGGGGACGGTATCGATCAATCTTATGAAATCGTCGCGAACCCCAATCGGATCGCCGCTGGCAGATCCCACTTATTGATCAGATAGGCATTGAGCTTGCCTGTCGGGATACCGCACATCTGAG
>CAYNDM010000001.1:10238-42299 GCA_964395265.1 uncultured Bacteriovoracaceae bacterium | reverse complement strand
TCCATCAAGTGCTCGGTCTCGCGGGCATCCATGGGCTGAAAGACTCCCATCGTCGGCAGCGCGCGCATGAGCGAGATATCCTCCAAGCCCATCTGGCTATGGCCGTCGTCGCCGATTCCCACGCCAGCATGGGTGCCGACCAGACGGACATTGGCCTGCGCATACGCGACGCTCAGGCGAATGGTGTCGAACCTTCCAGTCAAGAACGCGCCGAAGCTGCACAGGAACGGAAGCTTGCCAGTGAATGCCAAGCCCGCTGCGGTGCCAATCATATTGGCTTCTTGGATCCCCATCTCGAAGAAGCGATCTGGAAATTTCTTGGCGAAGATCTCCGACTTGGTCGACTTGGCCAGATCCGCGTCGAGCACGACGATCTCAGGATGCTCTCCTCCCAACCGCGCCAGCGATTCGCCGAATGCCTGTCTTGTCGCCTTAGCCATTCCGACCTCCCGTGAGCTTCCTGATTTCCTCGATCGCGCGCGCGTGCTCTTCCACCTTGGGAGCGACGCCATGCCATTCGATCTTGTTTTCCATAAAAGAAACGCCCTTGCCCTTGACCGTCCTGGCTACGATGAACACCGGTTTCGCGCCGCCGTTCTTTTCGAGGTCGCGGGCTTCGCGGTACGCCTTCTGGATCTGGGGAATGTCATGGCCATCGATCTCGATGACGTGCCATCCGAAAGCCCGCCATTTGTCGGCGATCGGCTCGATCGGCATCACTTCGGAAACGGGGCCGTCGATCTGCCCATTGTTCGCGTCCAGGATCGCGCAGAGATTGGCCAGCTTGAACTTGGGAGCCGAAAGCGCGGCCTCCCAAATCTGGCCTTCTTGGACCTCGCCGTCTCCGACCATGCAATAGACCCGGGACTTCTTGCCCTGCATTCTCAGTCCCATGGCCAAACCCTGCGCGACCGAAAGTCCTTGTCCCAACGATCCCGTCGAGGCTTCCATGATCGGAAGGCGAACCCGATCAGGATGCCCCTGAAGGCGGCTTCCTGTCTTTCGCAACGTCATGAGCTCTTCCTTCTCGATAAAACCCTTGCGGGCAAGCACCGCATAGAGAGCCGGTACCCCATGTCCTTTGGACAGCACAAATCGATCTCGGTCTTCAGCCAGTTGGCTCGCTGAATCCACGCCCCTCATCTCGTCGAACCAGAGCACGGTCAAAAGATCGATGGCCGAAAGGCTTCCGCCGGGATGCCCGGACTTGGCTTCAGTCAGCATATCGATGATCGAAATTCGGAGCTCGTTTGACAGCAGTGCCAGATCGGTTTGAGACATGGATCGAACCTTAACCCAAGGCTGTAATAACGCGATATGTCTATTTTTGGATAACCTGGAGCGTCAGCACTCCTCGGTTTGGTGCTAGGAAGCTCTATCAGGTTATGAGAATAGTAAGAGAATCATGTCTTTGAAGTGGTGGGTTCTCTCGACCGTGGCCTGTGGGACTTTCATGGCCACGCTCGATTCCAGCATCGTAAATATCGCGCTTCCGACCCTGACCAAGGACCTAGGAACCGACCTTTCACGGGTCAAATGGGTTGTGATCGCTTATCTGCTGACGATCACCTGTCTCCTTCTGCCGTTTGGCCGCCTATCCGATCAGTACGGGCGAAAGCGGATTTTTCAGCTGGGCTTCCTTTCGTTCACCACCGGGTCGCTGTTCTGCGGGCTTTCGCCCAATTTGAGCTGGCTCCTAGTCTCCCGGATTTTTCAAGGAATTGGAGCCTCCATGCTGATGGCCAACGGCCCGGCGATTATTACCGCCGCTTTTCCTTCGAGCGAGCGCGGCAAGGCTCTCGGCACTCTTGCCATGGTCGTGAGCGCCGGGCTGGTCTCGGGGCCAAGCATCGGCGGTTTCCTGATCGCAGAGCTCGGCTGGAGAAGCATCTTCCTGGTGAATATCCCAGTGGGTCTCCTGGGTATCGTCTGGGTTCAACGCTTCATTCCCTTCGACAGGGTTCCCAAGGTCCTCGCGCCATTCGATTGGGCCGGGGCTTTTCTCCAGATGATCATCCTCCTGGCGTTCATGATGGTGGTTGACCCGCCGCTCGTCTCGATCGCTGGCAGCGTGCCCATTTCCTTGTCGCGATTAGTAATGCTCGGCCTGCTCCTGATTTTCGGAGCGCTTTTCTTCAAAGTCGAATCCGAATCCGAGGCCCCGGTCTTCGACCTCTCCCTCTTGAAGGACCGGGTCTTCTGGAGCGCCAACCTGGCGGCCTATCTCACATTCGTCGCCTATTCCTCAGTCTCAGTGCTGATGCCCTTCTTCCTTGAAGAAGTCCTCCATTTCACGCCCGATCGCGCCGGCATCTACATGACCGCGATCCCGATCACCATTCTCTTCGTCGCCCCCATCAGCGGCAGGCTCTCCGACCGCCTGGGCAGCCAAGGCCTCAGCGTGGCCGGGGCACTCATTGGGGCCATGGGACTCTTCATCATGGCTGGTGCGCTGGGCCTGGGAATCTACGAAGGGGTGAGCCGAATCGGCATCATTCTCGGCTTGGCCGTCATCGGCCTCGCAACCGGGCTATTCCAGTCCCCGAACAATAATGCGATCATGAGCGTCGTGCCGAGCACGAAGCTTGGGGCGGCTTCGGCTATCCTGGCAACGGTGAGAAACCTGGGGCTCGTCACGGGAACAGGACTCGCAACCGATCTTTTTTCGTGGAGGCACCGGGTGACGGAGGATTTCGTGTCGGCGCTTCATTTTACTTTCTACGTGGCTGGCACAGTTTCGCTTGCCGCTGTTCTTGCTTCGATCGTGAAAAGACCGAAGCCCTCGAGGTGATCGATGGCCTGGAAACCCAAGGAAAAGGACTTAACACACGAGGAAGCCATCGAGCTGGCTCGCAAGGAACTCACCCCTCGCTGGATCGGGTTACCTCCACAGTTCGCCGCTATCAGGTCAGACGGAATGAAGTCGCGAATATTTCCGTTGGATCCCGACTTCTCCAAGAAGTCCTGGCTTCTTCACTTCATCGACGTCACCAGGATGGAGAGCCAAGGCGCGATCGCCGCGCTCAAGGAACTGCAGCGGCGCTATGAGCCTCATGGCCTTTCTCCGCTGCTAGTCCTGACGCCGCGATACGGCTATCAGACCCAACGCCAAAACATGGAGACATTCCTCCGTTTTCACCAGCTGAACCTTCCATCGGTGATCGACTTGGACGGAATGATCACGGAGGCTTTCGAGACGAACTCTACGCCAAGGATCATACTCCTCAAGCAGGGACAGGTCGCATTCAATCGCTCCACACTGCGCGAGCTGACGGTCGCCGAGCAGGAGATCCAGAACTTCCTCCGAAGCTCGGATCCCGGGCTGGCGCTCCTGAGGCTGATGAAGCCTTCAGTGGATTGGGTGACGGATCAGGGAGAGGTGAACTTCTTTCAGGACCGCTCGAATCCAAAAATCAAGAAAGAAGGCCGTTGGCAGGAGAATCCAGGCGAAAGGTGCCTCATCACGGATGACTCGAACGCAAGCCTGAGCTTCAAGTTCCAAGGAACCAGTCTGGCACTTTTGTCTCGGGTGACATCCGCCCTAAAGGAGCCGGGCCGGATCTCCATTGAAATCGATAGCGCGGCCATTTTCGAGCCCAACGCAGACGAAGACCTCGCCTTCGACGAAGAAGGAAGATCCCTGATCCGTGTTCTGGATCCCAGGCTTTATCGCGTCGCCCGGGGACTGGGGCCCGGACTTCATCGCTTGACCCTGAGATTTCCATCCGCGAATCAAATTCCCGTTTCGGTGTACGGAGCCCGCTTCGGCACGAGCATGGATCCGGCGGGCGGAGCCGCCGGCAAAGACTAAGAAGCCGCCTTAAGAAACCGCCTCACGAAAAATAGAGCCGCGCTCAGTCCAACCCAGCGAGAGAATCGTAGCATCGCTTCCATTCGATACGAGCGAAGTCATCTTGCTCGGATTCGTATCGGGATCGCACCTGAGCCAGATAGCGTTTCGTAAACGCTATCTTCTCCCTGGAAGGCAATTGCTCGAACGCATTCAAGAGAGCTACAGCTAAATTCCTGCTGAATTGCGAAGGTTTCACGCGGCTGAGCGCGGAGTCGGAGATTCTCTTGTGGTAGTGCTGCTCGGTCTCACTCAACAGCGACTCCCAATCGCTCAGCAGCGGCTCAGGACATGAATCGTCCGCCATAGCCGGCTTGCGGTTGAACGGACAGACCTCCTGGCAGATATCGCAGCCCGCGACCCAGGTCCCCACCTTTCGCCGTTGCTCCTCGTCCAGGGGAAAAGCCTTCTTCTTCTCCAAAGTCGCGTAGCTGATGCAACGAGTGGCGTCCAGTACCCCTGGCTTGGCGAACGCGCGGGTAGGGCAGGCATCCAGGCAGCGCGTGCAATGCCCGCAGTAGCTCCTCAACGGGCGGGGCACCTGCCCGGTTTCTTCGTTGAGAAGAATCACCGCGAGAAAGAGAAAGCTGCCGAGCTTCGGGTGGATGAGCAAAGTGTTCTTCCCGATCCATCCCAGGCCCGCCAGCGCGGCCCAGCTACGCTCGAGAACGGCGCTGGTATCCACGCAGATCTTCCATTCCAAAGAGGGTGCCTGGCAGCCGGAACGCGCATCTCGCACCTTTTGCATGACGCGCTCCAGGCGTTCGGCGATTTCGACGTGGTAATCCCGCCCTTGGATGTAGCGGGCGTAACGCACGCCCACGCCGGGATCGTCGACGCCGGCGGGTTTTCGGGAGTAGGGGATCGCCACGCAAAAGACGCTCTTTGCCTCAGGAAAGACCAACCGCGGATTCGCGCGACGATTCCGCCCGCGTCCCAGATAACTCATCGTTCCCGAGTACCCCGCCTTCAGCCACTCGTCGTAGCGTTGAACGTGTCGATCGAATTCCGATAGCGCTGGATCGATATCAACGGCGCCGGCCAGGGGGAAACCTTCGTCCGCCGCCGCTTCGACCAGCAGCTCATGGAGATTTTTGGTCAGGGGTTCGCGTTCAGCCAAGCTTCGATGCCGCCATCCAAGGATCTGAGCTTCTGAAAGCCCATCATCCGAAGAGCCATGAGCGCCTGCAGGCTCCGAACTCCGTGCGCGCAATAGATCACGATATCGTCCTCAGGATTCAGCTCTTGCGCCCTCGCCTGGATCTCGTCCAGCGGGATCAGCTTGCAACCTTCGATCCGCGATTCCTCGTGCTCCTCCGGTTCGCGCACATCGACCAGGACGACCCGGTCCTTACAGGCCTTGAGCTCCTCTGCGGTGATGATCCAGTCAGGTTGCAAAGACATCTTCAGGTCTCCCCATGGATTGGTTCAAGGACGGGCCTCGACGACAGGGCGTTCGACCGGACGAGCCTGGCGGATCGCGGCCGCGCCCTGATCGATCGCGATGCGGGATTTCGAGATCAGCCGGATCGCGCGCCCGATCAAGTCGTTCGGCGTGGCTTCGGTGATCTCGACCTCGACCAGATCGCCTGGGCGCAGGTCCGCGTCTTCGCCCAGATCGATGAGATCATTGATGAGCACGTGACCGTCGATTTCCTGCGCCTGGGTCGGCATTCGCCCTTGGAGCAGGAGATCGGTCTCTTCGCTGACGCCTTCGACCAGTACCTCGACCGTTTGGCCCACGTACTGATCGTGCCGATCCGCGCGCTGCCTCTGCAGGATCTCGGTCAGGCGCTTCGCGCGCTTTCGCTTCGTGGCGGGATGGATCTGGCCCTCCATCTCCGCGGCCTTGGTTCCTTCTTCCTTCGAGAATCGGAAGACGCCCACGTGATCGAGGTTCAATACCTCGAGATCGCGGCACAATTCCTCGAACTCCTCCTCAGTCTCGCCGGGGAACCCGACGATGATCGAGGTCCTGAACACTACTCCAGGAATCCGCGCGCGAAGCTTACCGACCAGGTCGAAGAGCTTCTCCTTGGTGAGCCTGCGGTTCATGGACTTCAGCACGCGATCGTTGGTGTGCTGGATCGGCATATCGAGGTACTTCACGATCTTGGGCTCTCGCGCGATGATTTCTACAAGCTCGTCGGAGAACTGGTCGGGATAGACGTAGTGCAGGCGGATCCAGTCGATACCCTCGACCTTGCAGAGCTCGGGGAGCAGCGTTTCGAGGCGCTCGCGGTACTTCCATTCCATCCCGTACTCGGTCAGATCTTGCGCGACGAGGTTCAGCTCCCGAATCCCGCGCTCGGCCATGGCGCGGGCCTCGGCCACCAAGGACTCGACGGTGCGGGAGCGCACGTTGCCCCGGAGCTTCGGGATGATGCAAAACGCGCAGCGGCGGTTGCAGCCTTCCGACAGCTTCAAGTATCCCGAATAGCTCGGCCCGGTGTGCATGCGCGGGTCTTTCTCGGTGTGGATGAACGCGGGCTGGTCCACGTAGGACCGCTTGGGAAGGGGAGCTCCCAGCTCGAGCGCTTTTCCGTGGGCGTTCAGAAGCTCAGTGATCCGGTGATACTGCCCGGTGCCGATGAAGAGATCGACTTCAGGCATCTCTTCTTCGAGCTGCTTGGAGTAGCGCTGAGGGAGACAGCCTGAGGCGACCAGGACCTTGCATTTACCCTCTTCCTTCAGCTGCGCCATCTCGAGGATCGTCTCGATCGACTCTTCTTTCGAAGCCTGAATGAATGAGCACGTATTGACGATGATGACTTCCGCGCTCTCGGGCTCTTGCGAGATCGAGTAGCGATCCTTCTCAAGAAGCCCCAGCATCACCTGCGAATCGACCAGGTTCTTTGGGCATCCCAGGCTGACGAAATAGACTGGCGACTTCTCTTTTTGGATACTGCTCATGGGTAATGCTCGATGGTTGTTTCTGCCTTGGGTTAGTCCCTGAAGTTCCCGAACTGCATCGGGACCTGGATCTTGTTTTGCTTTTCTCGAAGGAGGCCGATCGTTGACTGGAGGTCGTCGCGGTTCTTGCCGGTCACTCGAACCTGCTCATCCTGAATCTGGGCCTGCACTTTGAGCTTACTCTCCTTGATCGCGGCGATGATTTCCTTGGCCTTCTCCTTCGAGATCCCGGCCTGAACCACGGCCACTTGTCGAACGCTTCCGCCAAACGCGGGTTCGACATCTTTATATTCGAACGAAAGGAGAGAGATGCCGCGCTTGACGCACTTGGTTTGGAAAATATCCTTCATCGCGTCGAGCTTGGCTTCCTCGCTCACCCAAAACGTAACGGTCTTGGCCTTTTGATCCAGCTTGATCTCGGTCTTGACGCCTTTGAAGTCATACCGCTGCTCGAGTTCTTTGCGCGCCTGATTGATCGCGTTGTCTAGCTCCTGCCAGTTCATTTCAGAAGAAATGTCAAAAGAGGGCATTCCGGGTTCTCCTATCCGAAGAAGCTATACAAAAACAGTCAATTAAAAACAACCCTAGAATGCCGTGATCGACCTATTCTTTGATGATTTCGGTGTTCTTAGGAGCCTCGAAATGGAATTGGTTCTCATCCAGGGGCTTACCGAGCTCGATGTTTGAAAGGCTGATTTCTGCCCGATTGCCTCCCTTATGGGTCAGAATCACTTTCTGGATGAGTTTCTTGTCGGGGTCGACCCCGATCTCGACTTTTTGAACCGTACCGGCCGTCCCAGGCTTGGGCTTCAAAACAAAAGTCGACGGGGTCTTCTCCGTGATTTTCATGTCTTTCGCGGTCGAAAACGACCCTGACAAGAGCGCGTTCGCCAACTTCGACTGGACCTGCGAAGAGCTTCGAACGACCAGCTGGCCAGGCTCCTCCTCGTCAAATGGCGGCGTATAGAACCAATAGGTCTTGCCGTCGCTTACCAGGAGGCTTGGGTTGGGCTTTTGGGTCTCCCAGCGAACCTGGTTGGGACGCTTGACCAGGATGACGCCCGAAGAGGTTTTCTTCTGCCCAGTTACGACCGTCTCGTTGATCTGGGAGAACTCGGCCGAAAGGGTGCCTGCCTCGGCGTATTTTTTCTCGATCTCCTGAAGGACGGCCGGCAATCGCTTCTCAGGTTTTGTCTTAGCCTTGGGTTTCTTGGCCTGGGTTTTCGCTTTGCTCTTGGCCTTGCTTTTCGTCTTCTCCGGCTTCGCCGGGGTCGGGGACACCGAGGGACGCGGCGAACTCTTCTCAGAAGCCGCCGGCAAAGCCTGGGAAGCCCCTGAGAAGATCGCGGCGGCAAGAGCCCATGCTGAAACCCTTAGAAACGCTGAACGCTTTCCCATGTGGCCAGGGTGCCAGATTCCGCTGAAAACAGCTATTGGATCTCGATCGAGACCATTTTAGAGACTCCAGGCTCTTCCATCGTCACGCCATAAAGCGTGTCATTGAGCTCCATCGTCTTCTTGTTATGGGTGATCACGATGAACTGGCTCTTCGCGGACATTTCCCTGAGAAGCGCGTTGAACTTGCCGATATTGGCGTCATCCAGGGGCGCATCGACTTCGTCCAGGACGCAGAAAGGCGAAGGCTTGACCATGAAGATCGCGAAGATCAGCGATACCGCGGTCAGCGCCTTTTCTCCGCCCGAGAGGAGCTGGATGTTCTGAACCTTCTTGCCGGGAGGCTGGGCCAGGATATCGACGCCCGCTTCGAGAATGTCGGTCGAGCCTTCAGGATAGATCAACGATAGCTTGGCCTGGCCGCCTCCGAAAATAATCGGAAAGAGCCTTTCAAACCGATCACGGACGGCCTCGAAGGCGCGGCGGAAGCGTTCCTCGGAGGTCTTATTGATGTGCTCGATGGCCTCCTGCAAGTTCTCGATCGACTTTTCGAGATCGCCGCGCTCGTTCAGCAGGTAATCGTGGCGCTTCTTGGCTTCCTCGAATTCCTCGATCGCCATCACGTTCACTTCGCCCAGTCTTCGAATCCGCTCGCGAAGGCGCTCGACTTCCTCGCCCAGGAGTTTTTCCTCTTCAGCCGACATCTCATGGGTGACGACCGGTTCGGACATCTCTTCCTGGATCGGCGACGTCACCGGGCGCTCCAGGCAGCCGGGGCCGTATTTCTCCTCGAGGTTCTGGACCAGATGCGCGAGCTCGCCCGAGAGCTTCTCGATCTCGAGGGCCATCTGGTTCGTCTGGGACGTCTTGGCGTCGCCCGTCGCATGAAGCTCTTTGATCCTCGACAACGAGGCATTGAGCTTGGCGTTAGCCTGCTCGAGCTGGTCCTTGATCTCCGAAAGGCGCGCGCGCGCCTCGTCCAGCGTACGAGTGAGCTCCTCGATCCGTTCTTCCAGCCCCTGGTCCCCACCGGTGTGCTGATCCCGCTCGCGGGTCGCGCGATCGAGGACGCGCTCGATCTCGGCAAGCCTGCGCTGGCGGTCGGCCAGCATCGAGCGAATGGACTGAAGCTCGCGATTCAGGCTCGAAGAGCGTTCGCGCAAAGAAGCCTCTTCCACCCGGAGCGCATTGAGCTCCTCTTCTTTCGATCGAACCTCGGCTTCGCGGGCGGCGACCAGAGCCTCGCCTTCGGTGATGCCGGTTTCCATCTCGGATCGTTTTGAGACGATCTCGTTAACCTTGGCTTCGATCTCTTCCCGCTCCGCTTGGGCCGAAGCGCTTTGCTGCTCCATCTCGGTTGCCTCGAGCTCGAGCAGCTCAAGCTGGCTTTCGGCGTCCTTGAGAGAGCGAGTCGCCGAGTGGACATCGCGAGCGAGCGCCGCGTGCTGGATCTCAAGCTCCTGCAGCTCGGACTGGATCGATTGCAAGCGCCCGCGGGCGAGCTCCAGCGCCTGGCGAGCTTCGTTCGCTTCCTGCTCAAGTCGGTCATGCTCCGACTCGGCAGCGGCCACTTGGTCGCGCAAATCCGCGATTACGCGCTTGCGACCCAAAACGCTCGCAGCGTCGCCGGACCCGGTCGAGCCACCACGCAGAACGCCGTCGGAATCGAGCGCCTGCCCGTCGCGACTCACCACTGCCCAGCCGTTGAGCTTCAATATCCCACCGCTTTGAATGAAAGCCGACACGTTCGCGAAGCTCTCCACGACCAGCACGCGCGAAACCAAGGGAGCGAGGATGTTCCGCGCGGAAGCCTCGTCCTCCGATTCGATCTCGATGAAATTCTTCAGTGGACCGATCACCTCGAAACCGCTCGACGCCAGTTCGGCCGCGACGGCCTCTTGATCCTGCTCCGCCTGAAGCTCGCGTCCGTCCGCGGGCAGATGGATCGCTGCGCGGCCTTGCTTTTCCGTCTGGATCCTCTCAAGAGCCTGAGAAGCCACGGTGGAGTCGGTGGAGAAAAGGTTTTCCAGCTTGCCCTCGAGCCAACCCTCGAGCGCGGCTTCGAACCCCGCGGTCACCCGGTAGAGATCCGAAATCGCGCCGAACTTTCCTGCATTCCCGCTTTCGCGGGCCCAGTCCAGCGCGGCCTTGGGCCCGTTGCCGAACCCTTCGTACGCGGCAGCCAGCTCCTCAAGGCTTTGCAGCTTCGAACGGATCTGAGTGAGCTTCTTGGCCGCTTCATCCCGGGCTCGATCCGCCTGCCTGAGATCCTGTTCCCGCTCCTGAACGAGCGAAACCTGCTGGTGCTTCTCGGCCTGAAGCGCTTCGCGCTGCGCGGAGACCTGTCGAGCGCTCTCTTGGATGCGATCCGCCTCCTCGCGAGCTGAAGCCACTTTGTCCCGTTGAGCCTCGGCCTGTTGCCTCAACCTGACCGCCTGAACACGAGCCGACTCGATGCGAGTCAGGAGCGATGCCGAGCGGGAGTTGAAATCAGAGGCTTGAGCGATGCTGTTCATCAGGTTTCGCTTCGCCTGGTCCAGCTCGCGGCGGGCCTCCTCGGCGCTGCTGCGCTCGGCTCGAGCGATTCCGTCCATCGTCCGGACACGCTCCGCCGAGTCCCGGAACGTTTCTTCGGCCTGGCGAGCCTCGTCTTCCTTCTCGGCCAAGGCTGCCTGCTCGGCCTCGATGATCCGCTGAAGCTCTTCTTTCTCGTTCTGAAGGGCCTGAAGCTGGGACGCCAGGTCGCCTTGACGCTTACGAGACAGCTCGAGAGCGCTCTGCTCCCGAGTGAGTTCCGAAGACAATTCTTGGATGCGGCTCTGAAGCTCCTCGGCCGCCTTGGTATTGGTGAGCTGCTCAACGCGATCGGTCTCGATCGAGTTCTCCGCCACCTGGAGCTCGGCCTTCAGTCCGGCGAGCTCCTGTTCCAATGCATCCCGTTCCTTCTTCACGATATCGAGCCGCTGGCGAAGCACCTGGCTCTTGCGTCGACCCCAGGTCATTTCCTTGTCGAGAAGCTCATCCTTGTACTTCTTGTACTGACGGGCTTTCTGGGCCTGGCGCTCGAGAGAAGCGAGATTGCGCTCGATCTCCTGGATGACGTCATTCAGGCGCGAGAGATTGGCCTGCGTGGCCTCGATCTTCCGCAGGGATTCTTTCTTGCGGGCTTTGTACTTCGCGATCCCTGCCGCTTCCTCGATGAGAAGCCTTCGATCCTCGGGCTTTGCGTTGACGATCTTGCCAATCTGGCCCTGCTCGATCACCGAATAGCCTTTGGCTCCCACACCGGTGTCCATGAAGAGCTCATGGATGTCCTTCAGTCGAGCGGGCACTCCGTTGATGAAGTATTCGCCTTCGCCTCCGCGATAAAGGCGACGGGTGACCGAAATCTCTTTGGTGCGAAGATGAACAGGAAGATCCCTGGCACTGGCACCCGCCGGCGCGTTTTCCGTATCCACGACGTCGGTCTCCAGGACCAGGGTCGCCTCGGCCATTCCCAGAGGGGAGTAGCGGCTGCTGCCGTTGAAGATCAGATCGCCCGAGGAGGAGCCGCGCATATGCTTGTAAGACTGCTCACCCATGACCCAAAAGAACGCATCCACGATATTGGACTTGCCGCATCCGTTCGGGCCGACGATCCCCGTGATCGAGTGATCGAAATGAATGACTGTCTTGTCCTTGAAGGATTTGAATCCCTGGATCTCAAGTCTCTTAACGCGCATTCTGAAACTTCCCCCTCGTCTCCTACAGGCGCAGCCTCTGGGAATCCTATCCCGGGATCCTGTAACGCGCCCTTATATACCGGCGTGTATTGATCGGTGTACTTTAACAAGGGAAGTGAAAAAGGCAAGCGCCCCCAAGGGGGGGTGGAAAAGAATTTTTACCAAGAAAATTAATAGACTTGCGCGACTTTGAACGGGGTTAAGCCGCCTGGGCCATCATGCTTTCAACGGTCCTTCGGAACTGCTCGAGCGAGAAAGGCTTGGTCAAAAGCGTTGGCCAGATCATCCCGCTTTCGGCCAACCCGTCGAGCACGTCGTCGGGATAGCCCGACATCAGGACAAATCGGGTGGCGGGACTGAGAACCTGGATCATTTCGAAAAGCTTCAGCCCGGCGGCTTCGTCTTTGAGACGGTGGTCCGCGATCACCAAGTCGAAATCCTGGTGACCGATCGCAGCCTCGCTCTCGGCCAGCGTTTCCGCGAACTCCACCTGACAGCGATAAAGGCGAAATACCTCACCTAGGAGCTCTCGTAATTCGGGTTCATCTTCGACAATCAATATCTTTTTTTGTTCGAGCATCATACGTACCGCAATTCGGAAGTTGCTTTTAGGAGTTGGGCCCAGCCAGGCGCGCATCCCGGCCAGGGCCCGTTTCCTAGTTTTTCGGCCGCCCACCCTGGAGCGGACCTGAATCATTAACGCTCTCCTCGGGCAGGGAGTTTTCTAAGCTCCCTTCTTGGACCGGTTCCCACCGGACCCCTCTAGCGAGCGTTCAAGCAGACATAAATTTTTGAGATGATCGCTGCCGCAGTCTCTCCCGGCCAAGGAGCGATCCCGACAGTCCGTGAGCACCGCAGACGTCTTGCGGCCTAGCCCACGCTATCTCGCGCGTGGAGGACCGGTTTCGCGAGCTTCGAGTTTTTCATGGATGCAGTGACTTTTAAGCATCTGACGTTCCTCCGTATGGATTCCAGCATAACGAAGGATAAGGGTCTAGCGCAATGCGTCAACTTTGACCAAAAGCGCGAAATTCTTATCAAGATCAGACTGTGTCCGGTAAGACACATCCTGGTTTTTGTCTGGATTTTACAGCGCTCAGCGAGCCGAGTGCTCCTTTGCCGGTTCACCCTCCAGGGAGGATTGCACCGGGGTCTCCGAGAGGCCTTTACTTAACTGATCGGACCCCGCGGGCGCCGAACTAACCGAGTTGATCTGTCTGCCTGGGTCCAGATCACATGCGCCACTTTGCACGGTCGACTCGACGTCCTTGCTGATGGCGGCCACGCACTTTTTCTCGGCCTTGGCTGCCGCATTAGTGAAGTTCCGGCTCAGCTTCTCGATTATACTCAGCTTCACCTTTTGAGTCTGAGCGGCAATCTCTCGATCCTGAATCATCAGAATACATCTGTATTCAGAGGGGCGCTCATCGTCGTCTGACTTAAAGCCGCAAGCGATAAAACACGATCCAAGCTGGCCTTGAAGCGCGAGATCCACCAACTCTTCCTTGCTATATCCCTTTTCGGCGAGTCGGCCCCGATCGCGGTGAACTTGCGGATTAGGCGTCTCGACATCCAGAAGCCCGCCCGAAAACTTGCGGATCTCGCCTACGGTGAAGGGACCTCGAACATGATTGGGAGTACAGACGATCGGAGGCTCAACCTCGAAACGGTTGCCGCGTCTCTTGCTCACATCCCGCGGAATGATTTTGAGAGTCGACTTGGAGGGAAGCCCTTGTTCAGGCACTGCCTCCTTGAGGAGGTTACAAGTCCCCACCACGACCCCGCTCTCGTTTTTCAGCTCAATATCCACATCGCCAGTCCTTCTGGCGCGCTTGACTCCGTCCTGGCCCGGAATCAGGTCACGAGTCAGTCGAAAAAACGCCCCGTCGAGGAGTTGATTGATAGGGACATAATCAGGAACCGGAGGAAGCCTTCCACTAGTAGTAGCCCAGGCCTGCGAGGCCATCGCCGCGACCGTCAGGGTACCGAGCAAGACATTGAGCTTTTTATTCATAGGACTACTCCTCGCAGGTTCACCCCGACTCCTGATCGGGCAGAATGAGCGCCTAAAGAGCAATCCACATGCCGCGGCGATCTCGCCCCTGGATCAACGACATTGCTTGCCATCGATCCAGGCTGTTTAAGCCGCATACAGTTGTCGCTCAGCTGAACTCAAGGGTCGTTCGACCCGGTTCCAGCTCCTTGAGGCCTGATCGCCGCGATCAGCGGCGTTTTTTTGCCCGCGCTCCCGCCTTCTTCGACTTTCCAGCCGCTCTGCGCGCGGGCTTGCTTCCCGCCCGAGATTTCGCCTGCCGCTTGCGAGGCGACTGAATGGCAGCTTGGGCCGCTGCGAGCCTTGCGATCGGCACGCGATACGGAGAGCAGCTCACGTAATCCAGGCCGGCGTTATGGCAGAAGATGACCGAACCAGGCTCACCGCCATGCTCGCCGCAAATACCGAGCTTGATCTCGGGACGGGTCTCCCTACCTTCTTCGATCGCGAACGTCATGAGCCTTCCGACGCCGTGAGGGTCGAGCGTCGCGAACGGATCCTTCTCGTAGATCTTGGCGTCCATGTAGTCCTTCAGGAACATACCTGCGTCGTCGCGCGACAGCCCGTAAGTCGTTTGCGTCAGATCGTTCGTACCGAAGCTGAAAAACTCAGCGTACTTCGCGATCTCGGCAGAGGTGAGCGCGGCTCGAGGAAGCTCGATCATGGTGCCGATCAGGTATTCGATGGAGAACCTCTTTTTCGCGCCTTCGTTGTAACGGGCGATCACGGTCTGGGCCTCATCCTCGCAGTATTCGCGAATGAACTTCAGTTCGCGCCAATCCCCCACCAGAGGGATCATGATTTCCGGAACGATCTTGAAGCCCTCGTCACGAACCAGTTCGCAAGCTGCTTCCATGATCGCGCGAACTTGGGTGCGGTAAATCTCCGGATAGCTGACTCCCAGACGGCATCCGCGATGGCCCAACATCGGGTTGAACTCATGCAAGGTATCGGCTTTGCGCTTGAGACGCTCGTAAGGCACTCCGATCTTCGCCGCGAGCTCATGGAGCTCTTCGTCCTTGTGCGGAATGAACTCGTGGAGCGGGGGATCCAGAAGCCGGATGGTCACCGGCAACCCCTTCATCTCCCTGAAGATCCCCTTGAAGTCGCCCTTTTGCATGGGAAGGATCTTCGCAAGCGCGCTCTCCCGGCCTTCTTGCGTATCCGAAAGGATCATTTCGCGAACGCAGTCGATGCGCTCGGCATCGAAGAACATGTGCTCGGTCCGACAAAGCCCTATGCCTTCGGCGCCGAACTCGCGCGCCACGCGCGAGTCGTTTGGCGTATCCGCGTTGGTTCGGATCCCAAGCTCGCGGACCTCATCGACCCAACCCATGAGCTCCTGGAAATCCTTGTTCATACCGGGAGCGATCGTTGGCACCTGGCCCAGGATCACTTCGCCAGAGCTGCCATCAAGGGTGATATAGTCTCCTTCTCGGATCACTTTCGAGCCTACCGAGAACTCCTTGAGCTGATAGCTCACGCGAATCGCGGAGCATCCAGCGACACAGCATTTTCCCATGCCACGGGCCACCACTGCCGCATGCGATGTCATTCCGCCACGCGCGGTGAGGATCCCTTGAGCCACCGACATTCCGTGAATGTCCTCGGGCGACGTCTCCACTCGCACCAGGATGACCTTGCGACCCAGCTCCTTGACCCACTTCTCGGCGGTATCCGGATCGAAGACTACCTGGCCCGTAGCCGCTCCAGGCGAGGCGGGAAGCCCCTTGCACATCACGTCCTTGACCGCATCCGGGTCGAGCCTCGGATGCAGGAGCTGATCGAGCTGCTCCGGCTTGATGCGCATCACGGCCTCGGGCTTCGTGATGAGCTTCTCGCGAACCATGTCGACGGCGATCTTGAGAGCCGCGGCGGCAGTCCTCTTGCCGTTGCGGGTCTGGAGCATGTAAAGCCGGCCCCGCTCGATCGTGAACTCGATGTCCTGCATGTCGCGGTAATGCTTTTCGAGCTTCTGGTAAACCTTGACGAGTTCCTTGTAGGCCTTCGGCATCAGTTGTTCGAGCGAAAGAGCCTTGTCGTTCTTGTCGTGTCTCGAAGCCTCATTGATCGGCTGAGGGGTGCGGATCCCCGCCACGACGTCTTCTCCCTGGGCATTGACCAGGAACTCCCCGAAGAACCTCTTGGCTCCTGTGGAAGGATCGCGCGTGAAAGCGACCCCGGTCGCGCAATCGTCTCCCATGTTCCCGAATACCATGGACTGAACGTTCACGGCCGTTCCCCAGTCGTCCGGAATTTCGTTCAGCTTGCGATAAGTGATGGCGCGCGGATTCATCCACGAGCCGAAAACAGCGCCTACCGCCCCCCAGAGCTGCTCCCAGGGATCTTCGGGGAACTGCTTGCCCTCGAAACGTACGATCTGCTTGAATTGCCTCACCAGCTCCTTGAGGTCTTCGGCCTTCAGTTCCGTATCGAGCTCCACCCCGCGGTTGGCCTTCAAGTCCTCGAGCGCAGCCTCGAACTGGTTAGAATGGATCCCGAGCACCACGTCCGAGTACATCGTGATGAAACGCCGATAGCTGTCATAGGCGAAACGCTCGTCCTTGGACTCCTCGATCAATCCCTCAACGGTGGCGTCGTTCAGACCGAGGTTCAGGATCGTGTCCATCATCCCAGGCATCGAGGCGCGAGCACCTGAGCGCACCGAGACCAGGAGAGGGTTTCTTTTATTTCCGAATTTCCGCCCCATCTGCTTCTCGACGCGCGCAAGAGCCTGCTTGACTTGCGCTTCGAGCGTCTTCGGATAGGTTTTCTTGTTTAGATAGAAATAAGTGCAGACTTCGGTCGAAATCGTGAAACCCGGAGGAACCGGGAGCCCCAGCCGGGTCATTCCGTGCAGATTCGCCCCTTTGCCTCCCAAGAGTTCGCGCATCCCTTCGGCGCCTTCGGCCTTGCCGCCTCCGAAGCTGAATACGTACTTACCCCTGCCGCTTGTCATCGCTTGGGCGCTCTTACTTGCCCCAGTTTTGGAATTTTTCTTCAATGTAGCCGACGAGGCTTTCAGCAGAGACCCTTTCTTGCGCCATGGTGTCTCGGTGCCGGACGGTGACGGTGTGGTTTGAAAGTGTGTCATAGTCGATGGTTACTCCAAAGGGTGTTCCGATTTCATCCTGTCGGCGGTACCGCTTGCCGATCGATCCCGCATCATCAGTGGTAACTCGAAATCTCTTCTTCAGATTCGCTAGAACCTTGTCGCTGTACTCCATCAGGTCAGGTTTCTTCATCAACGGGTAGACCGCGACCTTGTAGGGGGCGAATACGGGATGAAGCTGCAACCAGACGCGTTCCCCGTCGAAGCGGTAAGCATCGGTGAGAGCCACCAGCAGCGTGCGATCGCAGCCCGCGGAGGTCTCGACGATGTAAGGGATGTAGCGCCCCTTCGTCTGCTCGTCGAAGTACTCGAGTTTCTTGCCGCTGTATTCCTGGTGCCGGCTAAGATCGAAGTCCGTGCGGTTATGGATCCCCTCGAGTTCCTGCCATCCGAATGGAAACTCATACTCGATGTCGAAGGCCGCGCGCGCGTAGTGGGCAAGCTCGCCCTGTCCGTGCTCATGGAACCTCAGCCTCTCTTTGCGGATGCCGTTGTCCAGATGCCATTGGATGCGTTCAGCCTTCCATTTTTCGAACCACTCCATGTCCGTTCCCGGCTTCACGAAGTATTGCATCTCCATCTGCTCGAACTCCCGGGTGCGGAAGATGAAATTGCCGGGAGTGATCTCGTTCCTGAAAGCCTTGCCGATCTGGGCGATGCCGAAAGGGATCTTCTGGCGCGCGCTTTGCTGCACATTCAGGAAGTTGACGTAGATCCCCTGGGCGGTCTCAGGCCTAAGGTAGACGATATTGGCCGAATCCTCGACAGGGCCCATATGGGTCTTGAACATGAGATTGAAATTGCGAGGCTCGGTCAGTTCGCCTCCGCAGTTCGGGCATTTCTTCTGCTCGAGAAGGGCTTGGTCGATCTTGTCAGCGCGAAAGCGCATCTTGCATTTCTTGCAGTCGACGAGCGGGTCCGAGAATGTCGCGACATGCCCGGAAGCTTCCCAAACACGCGGATGCATGAGAATTGCCGCATCAAGTCCTTCGACATCATCGCGATCCGTCATCGCGCGCCACCAACGTTCCTTCACGTTGCGCTTCAGTTCGATTCCGAGCGGACCGTAATCCCAACAAGCATTGATGCCGCCATAGATCTCGCTGGACGGATAGACGAACCCCCGGCGTTTGCAGAGGGATACGAGATCCGCCATATCTTTGAGATCTTGCACTGGTTTTGAAACAGCTTCGACAGGGGACTGAGGAGTCTCGCTCATAGTTCCATTGGGGATAACAAAGCTCCCAAACGAGTGCAAATCTATCAATCAAGACGCGGAGTTTTAACTTGAGGATGCAACGCGCAAATCCTGTGTTAAAATTGACCTAACGTGACTCGACTCGCCTATTCTACTTTGCTCGTGGCACTCCTTGGCCTCAACCTCTCTCGGCCACTCGCAGCAAGCGGTTGTGACGTTGGCAAGAGGGTTCAGCTAGCCTCCCAGTGCGCCAATCTCTGGCCCGGACCGAGTCAACCCGAAGTCCTCGAGTGGAAGGCGCGCCGGGAGAACGAAGCGCTTCTCAGGGTGGACCCCTTCGCAAGCATGGGGAACCCGACGACCTGTGATTCCTCCGAGGTGATCATCCGGGAAATCAAGCCCAAGTTCGACCTGGCTCGAGTGACCTGCGGCTCTGACCAAGGCTCTTCGGAGGGTTGGATCAATCTGGACTTCCTGAGCTGCAGCCCGACGCGAATCCAGCATTCCGCCGCTCGGCCGAAAATCGACCCGCTCAACTGCAGCGAATGCATCAACAACCTTCTCCAGCTCGAGGTCAGGGAGTACGAAGCCCGCGCCGCGAACGTGCAGGCCGCGACCCAGGAATTCCATCGGGCGTTCGTCCAGAGAGCGAGAAAGAGAAGCGATGAGGTCGCCGCGAAAGCGAAAGAAGACCATGCCAAGATCTCTAGCTTCTATTCGCGGCTGAGTCCGGAACAAATGGTCGCGAGGATCCGCCGAGCGGCTCGCGAGATCCAGGAAGAAGCGAAGCTCCTGAGCTCCCGCTTCGGGAGCGATTGCAAGAGCAGCCCGAAACGGTTCGTGGCAGCGGACCTCGTCCGCGCCCAAAGCGTCTGCGAGCTCGTCCTCGCCTCGAAAGAGCAGGCCGAGCTTCTCTCCAAGCGCATTGATGGCCTGGCCACCGGATTCGAACTGATCCCAAGGCAAGGAGGCGATGAAACTCGAGCGGCCATCAAAAAAATCGTCGACCAGGCCACTTCGCGTCCAGAAGCGAGCCGCTTCGAAATGCTAGCCGTGCACCAGGCTTTGCTCCGTGGGATGAAACCCGAAGAGATCGACTCTCTCTCCCTGAATTTCATCGGTCCGGCATTCGAGCTAGGCGGGAAATTCGCTGAGAAGAGATTCCTCAATCTCGGCTATCGATTCGGCGGAGGATTGACAGGAGCGAATTCAGGCAATGGCGAGGACTGCGGTACTTTCGTGGCAGGCATGTGGGGTGGGTCCGGCGTGAACACCCGCACCCTCAGGGACATCTCCCTCTATCTCCTAAACAAGAAGAGGGGCCGATCGTCGCGCGCGCCAAAAGCCGAATGGAGAGGCTATCATCACTGTTTCGAGGCGGTAGACCTGAGAGCGGGCGAACCCCTGATTCCCTCGGACCTGCTCATCTCGATGAACTTCAAGGAAGAGGGGCACGTCGGGATCGCGGTAGACGTCGACCAACTCGCCTTCAACGGCACCGTGACTTTGGCCGAAGCGAAGAGCTTCAAGGAAGGGATAGGTGACTTTGCGCGGCCGATCTACGAGCCGGAGCCCGGATGCCTCGCAAGCGACCGATCCAGAAACTGGGAAAGCCGCCCCATTCGACCCGGTCTCTATGCCCTGCGATTCAAAGCGGAAAATACTGCAGGTTGCCCATTCGATCCCGAAACCCTAAAATAAACAAATGGCTCGACTACCGACCGTCCTGACCGCGATCGCCCTTCTGCTGAGTTCGGTCGCGTTCGGCGGCGAGGCGGCTCAGCCCGCCGGGCCGACGGGCACCCTGCGATTCAGGCTGAACTCGGATCCGTCAACCTTGGATTGGAACCTCGCCGCGACTTCATTCGAGTCATACATCATCATGAATCTCATGGAGGGCTTGGTCGAAGTAGGGATGGACCTGAAGCCCAAGCCCCGGCTGGCAGAACGCTGGGATATCTCCGAGGACGGAAGAACCTACACCTTCCATCTCCGGAAGGGCGTGAAATGGTCAGATGGAAAACCGTTGCGCGCGTCTGATTTCGTGGACTCCTGGATCCGGCTGCTCGATCCAAAGACCAAGTCCAGTTACGCGAGCTACCTATTCGACGTCGATAACGCCGAGGACTTTCACCTAGGCAAGAAAACCGCCAACCAGGTGGGCGTCAAAGCGCTCGGCGATCACGCCTTTCAGGTCAAACTCAAACAGGTCGTTCCTTACTTCGTTTATCTTCCCTCGTTCTGGGTCACCTTTCCGATCCGCAGCGACTTGATCAAAAAGCACAAAGGAAAGTGGACGGATCCGGCCCATCTGGCGACCCTCGGCCCTTATCGTCTTAAGAGCTGGAAGCACGGCGAATCGCTCCTGCTCGAGAGAAACGCGACCTATTTCGGCAACGACCTTGGCGAAAAGCCTTCGATCGCGAAGGTCGAGGCCTTGATCGAGACGGACGAGAAAAAAGCCAGGGAATCGTTCTCTCAAGGCAAGCTCGACTTCCTTCTGGGCGTGAACACCCAAGATCTTTTGAAGGCCAGGACCCAGGGCAAGGAGATCCGGACCGAGCATTTCGCGTACCTGGCTACCTTCTACCTGGCATTCAAAGTGAATACCCCCGCCCTCAAGAACGTGGACGTGCGAAAAGCGATCGCGCTGGGGATCGATCGGGGGGAGATCCCGGCCGCCCTCCAGGGTGGGCAGATCCCGGCGGCAGGCTGGATCCCGCCCGGGATCGACGGTTTCGGCTCCGGCACCCATCTGAGCGGGACGCTCTATCAGGCGCGCGGGCTGCTGCAGAAGGCGGGATATGCCGAAGGCGCCAAGTTCCCGAAACTGAAAATGCTCGTGCCCAAGTTCGACGGCAGCGAGGCGCTGGCGAAGTACCTGGCCGAATCCCTGAAAGAACGGTTGGGAATCGAGGTCGAGACCAAGCCCGCGCTTTCGTCCGAATATCTGCGCCTAAGAAGAACAGAGGACGTCGACCTCGTGATCGCGCTTTGGGCCGCCGACTATCCGGATCCTTCAACTTTCCTGGAGGTCTTCGACTCCGCCAGCGGAAATAACTGGACCGGCTGGCGGAACGCCGACTACGACCGACTTCTCAAAGAAGCCCGCCGCACGCTCGACACCTCCTCGCGTATCGCCTTCTACAATACGGCCGAGAAGATCCTGCTCCAGAAGGACGTCGTCATCCTGCCGCTTTTCTACCAGAAAAACTCCGCGCTGATCGGGCCCCGGGTACGCAAACTCGAGCTCTCGCCGCTCAACTATCTCTTTCTCAAGAACACGACCTTGAAGTGATCGCCGTTCCGGTCGCAGGCCCTAGACCGCAAGGGCGAGGAAGCACCTGCCGCCCGAGATCTGGATAGGAATCCAAACCACTCTCCCCACCTGGATCTGGCTCAGCTCTTCACGGCCTTCGATGCGAGGCTGGATCTTTCGCAGGGAGAACTCCTGCCCGCAGCGCTTCAGCAACGACGCCCAAAGCTCCTCGGAGTTCGCGCCGATCGCCTTCGAACCCAGCGAATCCATCGCGATCACGATGTAGCCCTTGGCCTCGCCGAATCCGATACGATAGACGGCGACGTCCTCGAGCGTCGGATGGGGGAGATCGGCCGACGCCGTACGGATCGGAAGCCCGAGCTCCGGCTTGGGCTCCGGATGCCTTTCCGTCAGCTCGTCGATCAAAGCCGAGTGGAACGCTTCGAAAAGAGCGGTCCAGGGACTCATGCTCTCTCCTCCGCCTGGCTCAATCTATAGAAGCGTGCGTATTCACCGTCCCGCGCGATCAGCTCGTCATGCTTGCCTGATTCCACGATCCGTCCTTCCTTGAATACCAGTATGGTGTCAGCCGACTGAATCGTCGAGAGACGATGCGCGATGATGATCGAGGTCCGATCCTTCATCAACTGTTCGAGCGCGTCCTGGACCAGCTTCTCAGATTCGTTGTCCAGACTTGAAGTGGCCTCGTCCAGGATGAGGATCGGCGACTCGCGCAAGAACGCACGCGCGATGCTGATCCTTTGGCGCTCTCCACCGGAAAGCTTCATCCCGCGATCCCCAATGACGGTATTGAAGCCCGCTGGCAGGCTTTCGATGAAGCCCAGGGCATTGGCCCTTCGCGCGGCCTCCCGGATCTCATCCGGGCTCGCCGAGAGCTTGCCACAACGGATATTGGCCTCGATCGTGTCATTGAACAGAAATACGTCCTGGCTCACCACCGCGATCAGTTTTCGAAGATCCTCAAGGGAGTATTCCCGGATATCGATCCCATCGATCAGGATCGATCCGCCAGTGACGTCGAAGATCCTGGGAATCAGATTGACCATCGAGCTCTTTCCCGCGCCGCTCGGGCCCGCAAGGCCGACGACCTGGCCCTTCTCGACCTTGAGGCTCACTCCTCGCAATACCTCGCGATCAGGGGCATCGGGGTAGTGGAACCTGACGTCCTTGAACTCGATCGCATGCTTGAACTCCCGTATCCTCTTGGGGTCGGCAGGCTCGTGAAGGTTGGGCCGCCAGTCGAAGATCTCGAAGATCCGTTGCGCCGCCGCCGTGGCGGCGCTCAGCTTGATATTGACGTCGTTGAGCTGGCGAAGGGGATTCATCAGCAGAGCGAAAGCCGTGAAGAACGCTATCAGATCCCCGCCGGTCATGGATTCGTCCAGCACCTGCGATCCGCCCACATAAATCAAAGCCCCGACGGCGACGAAATTCACCAGATCGATCGTTGGGTGAGCCGCCTCCTCGAGCACCGCGGTCTTGAGCAAGAGCTTCGCGAAATTATCCGAGCGCTCGCGAAATTTCTTTCTGACGAACTTCTCGAGCCTGAAGGCCTTGATGATCCGTATCCCCACGAAGCTTTCCTGGAGAACCGAGAAAAGCCCCGCGTTCTCCTCGGTCATGCGCGAGATATAGCGCTTGAGGTTCCTTCGGGTCGCCGAGAACACGAAAGCCAATGGAGGAAAAATGATCAGCGTGACCAGGGTGAGCTTCCAGCTCAGCAGGAGCAGGTACCCGAAGAGAAAAACGAAAGTGATGGGCTCCCGAATCAGCGTATTGATCGAGCTCAGCCCGCCATCAATGTACTGGGTATCCGTTCCCACGCGCGAGACCAGCGTTCCCGTGCTGTACTTGGAGAAATAATCCGCCGAGAGCCCCATCAGGTGACTGAAGAGGTCGTTCTTCAGGCGCTGATTCACTCGAGCCACCACGATCCTCATGCAGTACGAATGAAAGAAGCGGACGATGTAATTCAAGATCGCCAGACCGATGAAGAGCGCTGGCAGCAACCAGAGCTGCTTGGGGTCCTTCTTCACGAGAAGATCGTCGACGAAGTGTTTGACCAGGGGTGCGGGACTGAATCGCAGCGCCGACAGAGGGATGGCCAGCAGTCCGCTGATCACGACCAGCCAAATATAGGGACGGACATAAGGAACGAGCCTGCGAAGAGCATTCACGGTTGGACCTCATTCTAGTGTTCAGCGAGTTTCAAGACCAACGAAAAATGAGCAATCCGGCCGGTGTTTTCGATCCAGGATATGCTATCCTCCGGGCATGGCGAAAATCCTGGTAGTCGGCGGGGCAGGATATGTGGGGAGCGCGGCGAGCGCGTGGCTGATCGATCAAGGCCACGACGTCTGGGTCCTGGACGATCTTTCGACCGGGCACCTGGAGCTGGCGCTGGGGCGTGGGTTCACCCGTGCCCAGGCCGGGAACCGCGAGGCGGTGAAAGAGCTCCTGACCCGGGAGTCGTTCGATTGCGCGATGCATTTCGCCGCCAAGAGCCTGGTCTCAGAGAGCGTGCAGAAGCCCGAGCTCTACCACCAGAACAACGTGGTCCAGACCCGCATTCTCCTGGAAACCCTCCTTGAGCACAGAGTCAAGCGCTTCATCTTCTCCTCGACCTGCGCGATCTTTGGCGAACCTGGCAATCGCGATATCCATGAGGATCTTCCGAAGAACCCCATCAATCCTTACGGCCAAACCAAGCTCGAGGCCGAGAAGATCATGCAGGAGCTGGCGGCCAGCCGTGGTCTCCAGGCCATCGCGCTGAGATACTTCAACGCCGCGGGCGCGGAGCCGATGAATCGCGTGGGTGAGAAGCATCGGCCCGAGTCCCATCTGATCCCCAATATCCTCGCGGCTGCGATAGAGGACCGCGAAGTATCGATTTTCGGCGATGACTATCCTACGCCTGACGGAACCTGCGTTCGCGACTATATCCATGTCTCTGACCTAGCGGCGGGACACGAGGCCGCGATGAAGCGGCTGCTCGCGCTCGATCCCAATGGGCCAGGGAGCTTCGAAGCCTTCAATCTGGGCAGCGAGCAGGGTTACTCGGTCAAGGAAGTGATCGATGCCTGCCGGCGCATGACTGGAAAGCCGATCAGGACCGTCGTCAAGGAACGCCGTCCAGGCGATCCTCCCCGGCTGGTTGCGGATTCCACGCGGGCGAAGAAGGAGTTGGGCTTCGCCATCCGCGATCCCGAGACCGCGTTGGATCGAATCATCGCGTCGGCCTGGCAATGGGAGACGAAAAAGCGGAAGCAAAGACGTGCCGTCTTCCTGGATCGGGACGGAACGATCAACCACGACCCAGGCTACATCAGCCAGCCCGAGCAGATGCAGCTTCTGCCTGGAGCGGGCGAAGCGCTCGCCAAGCTGAATCAGGCCGGATTCGTCCTCGTCGTCGTCTCCAACCAATCAGGCGTTGGGAGGGGCATCATCCAACGGGACTCCATCCCGCTGATTCATGGTCGAATGGAAGCGCTTCTCGCCACTGCTGGAGCGCGTATCGACCATTACGAACTTTGCTTCCACAAGCCGGATGAAGGATGCGAGTGCCGCAAGCCTCGCACCGGGCTTCTCGCCGGCGCCGCTCAGAAGCTCGGGATCGACGTGTCCCGATCCTATATGGTGGGAGACAAGATCCTCGATCTCGATGCCGGGAGAAACGCCGGATGCAAGGGCGTCGCACTGGTTCGCACGGGCTACGGATCGACGACCGAGGCAGGGCTTTCGGGTCACGAGGCGAATTTCGTCGGCGACTCGATCACTGAGGTCGTAGCGTGGATCCTAGCTCAAGAAAGCGCAAGCTCTTGAGAGAAGCCCGGTCAAACCCCGGAATATGATACTCCATCAGCGCTTCCAAGAAGCCCAATAGCGCTTCATGCTCGCGACGGGAAGCGCTCATCAGGCTGGGCACCTTGCGAAACGGCGCGCCCAATGCCGCCAGCGCGTCCTTGAGGGCGGCGGGAGTCACCCGGATCATGGACTTTCGAAGGCTATGTCCTTCACGCGCGGTGATATGGCGGGTTTCCTGAACCCTGCAACCCTCGCAGACCCAACCCGCATCCGAGACGATGCAGCTGATGGAGTGATGGGGCTCGATGAATTCGATCGAGCTCTGGCAAACCAGGCAATGAACGAATTGCGGCTGGTTTCCACTCCACTGCAGGAGTTTCACCAGGAACGCGTTCAGCAGGATCAGCTCGTTGCCATCAAGCTCGGCATCTTCCAAAAAGGCCAGGGCGTTGGCATGCAAGCGGAAGAGCTCGGGACAAGGCTCCCGCTCGGGCGCAAGCTTCAACATCAGCTCGCTGAAGACGCTGGCCAACGAGAGTTTCTGGAAATTTCCACGCAGTCCCTCGAAGCCGCGCCTGACATTGGCTTCTTCGACCCGATACAAGTTCGCGCCGACGCGTTCGACGAAATGCCAATCGGCCGCCGTGAAAGGCTCGAGCGCCCCACCGAATCGACGCGATTGAATGGAGTTCCGCGCCAGCGCCGAAATGCGACCGTGCTGCTCGGTCAGAGCCGTTACGATTCGATGCCGCTCTTCGTAAGGAACCACTTTGAGAACGATGGCAACGTCGCTTTTCTTTTCCATGCGGCTGGGCCTTTATAACATAAAACCCGGATTTCCGTGAATTAGTGCGTCAATGCTGCTCGTCATTCGGCGCGTCAGCTTTGGTCATTGCCAAGATCCCAGATCTCGCCTATTTCAAGGGCATGACACTGAACTACGAAGAAATCCTGGGTTCTGAAGCGCAGTCGCTCCTCGAACATCAATGTAAGACCATTTCGAAAGATCGCCTATACCCGGTAGGCACGAAGTGGATCGACGAGATCATCGGTCAATCCGATCGCAACAATCGCGTGCTCGGGAACCTCACTCGCTTGCTGGACCATGGCCGCCTGGCAGGCACCGGATACACTTCTATTTTCCCGGTCGACCAAGGCGTTGAGCATTCGGCCGGCGCCTCTTTCGCCCCAAATCCTGAATTTTTCGATCCCGAGGCGATCATTCGTTTCGCCATCGAGGGCGGCTGCAACGGCGTCGCTTCGACCTTGGGAGTATTGGGACTGAACGCGCGCAAATACGCTCACAAGATCCCGTTCGTTCTCAAGATCAATCACAACGAATTCCTTAGCCTGCCGAACAGGTACGACCAGCAGATGTTCGCGACCGTGAAACAAGCTGTCGATATGGGTTGCGTAGCGGTCGGAGCGACGGTGTATTTCGGTTCACCTGAAAGCCCCCGCCAGATCCGGGAGGTCAGCGAGGCATTCGCCATGGCCCACGAGGCGGGTCTGGCCACCATCCTCTGGTGCTATACCCGCAACAACGGCTTCAAGGTGGACGGCGTCGACTATCACACTACAGACGATCTCACGGGACAGGCCAATCACCTGGGCGTCACTATCCAGGCCGATATCATCAAGCAGAAGCTCCCCACCAATAACGGCGGATACAAAGCCACGAAGCACGGCAAGACCCATGAGAAGGTCTACACCGAGCTGACCACCGATCACCCGATCGATCTTTGCCGCTACCAGGTGGTGAATTGCTATATGGGCAAGATCCCGCTCATCAACTCGGGAGGAGAGAGCAAAGGCGCCTCCGATTTGGCCGAAGCAGTCAAAACCGCGATCATTAACAAGCGCGCTGGTGGCGCCGGGTTGATCGCGGGTCGCAAGGCGTTCCAAAAGCCCTGGAAAGAAGGCATCGCTCTGCTGCACGCCATCCAGGACGTCTATTTGGACTCGAAAATCACGATCGCCTGAATACCTAGAATCCTGCCCGATCTCAAAAGAGGCCCTTTCCGAATTGGAAGCGGGCCTCTTTTATTTTGCCACGCTATTCGAGCAGATCCGCGCGCGGCGGAGTCCAAGGCGGGACGCGGACCTTGCAATCGGACTCATCGATCTTCAGATCCGTGAAGCCGTATTCACCAGGGCTGTGATAGCGAAGGTCTCCCGCGATCCATTCTCCATCCTGTTTCATGAAATAAGGGACGCGAGCGAACCGGAGGAGCGCCGAAAACCTACAGCGCTCCGATGCGAGAGCCCGGAACTCCTGGATCGAGGCGCGAAACTCTCCTTCCCAATAGAGACCCGACTGAACCCTCTCGCCGATCCTGGTGAGCGGGCCTGACCCTCCCGCGCCCTGCATCCGGACAAAGCATCGAGCCGGATCGAAGACTTCGGGCCAAAAGCTATAGGCTCCCACGCGCGCACGATACTCTCCAGATGCCTCGCTGATCTGAATCACCCGCCAACAGGAAGGATTGGCCGGAGCGGGAGTTGTCACCAGGTCCAAGAGCGCCTCATCGGGATGGGCTTGTCCGAAATGGGCTTTCATCTCTTCGCGAACAGCCAGAGCGCTGGCGCCCATCATGGCCAGCACTGCCGCGAGCGCGACCAATGCGGAACGCGCGCTGGTCCTATGCTTCTGAATCATCGCCATCGCGATCCCGGAAAACGTGACAGCAGCCGCTGTCTGCCAGGAAGTGAAAGGCCCGAACCAGGTCATGCCCAGCATGCCCAACCCGAGAAACGCGAAGATCGCTTTTGGCCAGCGCCGCTTTACCCTGAAATAGCCAAACGGAAGCAGCGCCATCCAGATCAATGGCTCGATGATGAAAACGAAATCCCCATAGAACCAACGATTATCGAACGGCCAGAACGGGTGTACGCCATAATCGTTCCAGATATCGGTCCCCACATGAAGAAGCCCGGCGAACACGCCGAGCGCCAGGATCCATGGACTCTCCCTGAGCTTGATTCCCGATATCCTGGCTCCCGCCCACGCGCTCAGCGCGCCCAGCGGCGCCGCCAGAAGCAGCGTATGCGTGTGCCCTCGATGATGAAGAAGGTAACCGAGCTTGCGATCATCGAGAAACGGTGTCACCAGAAAATCGAGATCCGGCACATTGCTCGCGATCACCGCGGTCCAGATCGCCGCTCTCGCGACCTGCTGTGCGATCGGCTTCCTTCGAATTTCGGAGGCGGCGTAACCTAACGCGGCACCGATCAATCCGTGCGTGACGTTGTCCATCCGCGCACGATACCCCGGTGCGCTTCATTTGAGAATCGAAGGAGAACTGGAACCACGGAGTCGATAAGCAGGCAGTTCTTGCGTGGGGATCAGGTCGCTCCCTCCCTCGCGTCAAAACCTCCCATGGTACGGCGATTGCTGCATCTCGTAATGGAGGTAGCCATGGCCGATCACGACGAAATCAGACCCAAGTACCGCAAGGACGACAAGGACAAAAAGGATGAAGACATAGACAGCCAAGGACGCCCACTCAGTCAGCGCGCCAACACCGCCGAAGAAGAACACGCGGCCCAAGGGCAGGATCATCTCATCGAACTTGGCGCGGTCTTATCCGAAGGAGAGAAGCATATGGAAACGGAGCGCCCGGACCAAGATCCGAAGAAGCGTTCGGCCTGATTCGAATCCCTACAGCCGGCTATGGGCTCTGATCTTGCATCCTCGTAGTCCTGCGATGGAAAACGGCGAGAAGGCTGCATGGATTCCGATATTGCTCTCAATAGCCGCAGGCTTGATCGTGTTGATTCAATCGTCCTAAGGGATGCTGAATCAGAGCTCAACGGCACGATCCTCCTGCCAGAGTCCCCGACTGCGTCGATCCTGATCGCCAGCGCCGGCGAGGCTCAAAAATACTCCTCGCTCTTCACTCGCCTCAGCGAGCACTTGGCCAGCAATGGATTCGCGTGCTTCATCGTCGATCTCCTGGGCGACCGCGAGAGTAGTCCGGAGCTGGTGGAGAATCTCGCCTTCCTCAAGCGAAGACTCTCTCTTGCGCACCAATGGATCGAAGGCGAGCTTCGCACGACGAACCTTCCCCTCGGCGTATTCGCCACGGGAACCGCGGCAGCCGCGGCGCTAAAACTCTCCAGACAGGCCTCATGGGCCGATTCGGTCGTCAGCTGCAATGGCAGACCCGATCTGGCCGCCCCGCGGCTCTACAAGGTTCGCGTGCCCGTGATGCTCTTGGTGAACTCTCGAAACCGCGAGCTGCTCAGACTGAATCGCGCGACCCAACGCGTGTTGCCCAACTCGCGCCTGGAAATACTTTCTGGAGACACTCACGTTTTCGAGATGGCTCCTGTCGTCGAAAAGATATCTAAGCTTTCCTCTCTTTGGTTCTCCAGGCACTTGGCCGAATCGGCTCGAAAGCGCCGACAGGCTGCCTGAATACCTTCGCGGGATCGACACGCCGCCGCGACCTCTTGAAAGATCTCAAGACCCTTCCAATTCCCTTTGAGTTTCGTTCAGAACTTCATCGACCACGATAACGTGACCAGGACGCTACGACGCACGCCGCTTTGACAAGCGGCTCGCTCGCGTGATCATATCCCCAGCACGTCTTTGTGCGTTATACCAAGGCAAGGAAGGTCACGTGAAATCGATCAGGTCGCTTTTCCTATTCTCCGCTGTCATTCTTTCAGTCTCGCTCATTGGGTCCTGCAAATTGCCGGACAGCTCCAAGATTCCTCCACACGCCTATTTGACTTGGGCATTAGAGGACACTGCTCGCACCATGACAGTGAACTTTCATTCCCATGACGATCTCAAACAGGTGCTCGTTCACTACGACACGGTTTCGAGGAATGGGGAGATCAGCGAGTACGCATTCACAGCCAACAGCACCAGCGTTTACGCGGAAGCGATCAAGCGCAGGATCCATAAAATCGATCTCACCGGACTTTCGCCTGCCACTGTCTATTATTTCACGGTCAGCGACGGCGATAAGGCCTTGATCGGTGAACGCAAGTTTCGGACGCTCCCCGACGACGGGTCTCCGATCCGTTTCGTGTCAGGTGGGGACATGAATCCTTCGACGGTAGTCGATGCGCTGAACAAGGTCGCCGGAGAGCAGGGTCCGATGTTCGCGCTGGTCGGCGGCGATATCGCCTACGACAACGGAAACCCTCTGGAATGGCAAAAATGGGATCAGTGGCTGACCAGCTGGACCACCTACATGGTCACTCCTTCGGGCGAGTCGGTCCCCATCATCGCCGCGCCAGGCAACCACGAGGTCATCGGTGGATACAAAGGCGGGTTCGAACGAGCCACTTTCTACCGCTACTACTTCAATCAGGAGCCGGGCCAAAGCTACTTCTCGCGCAAGGTTGGCGCCAACACCGTCGTCTACTCGCTCGACACAGGTCACATCAGCTCCATTCCAGGCGAACAGACGGAGTGGCTAAGAAGCGAGATGCAGCGCCACGCCGAGGTCCCCAACCAGATCGCCTTCTACCATGTTCCCATGTATCCCAGCGCCCGCGAGTTCTCGCAACAGAACGAGATGATCGAGGCCCGCAAGCACTGGCTGCCCATCTTTGACGAGTTCGGGCTGGATGTCAGCTTCGAAAACCATGATCACGCTCTGAAGCGAAGCAAGCTCCTCAAGAACAATCAGGTGGCAGCGGACGGAACCCTCTATTTGGGAGATGGGTGCTGGGGAATGAAAACCCGCACGGCTCATCCTGATCGCTGGTATCTCGAAAAGGCCGAAGGAATCCGCCATGTCTGGCTGGGCGAGATCGATGGCTCCACGTTCCGATTCAAGGCCCTGGGACAGCAGGGAGAGATCCTCGACCAGGTGACGCTCCAGAAATAGACGTCGAAGTCTTCGATAATCCGCCATTTTCCCGCCCGGTCTTTTCGTCTTAAGTTCCAAGAACATCTTGCCGAAAAGACCAAGAGAGAGCGTGCCCCAAAGCGCTTCCAAGGAGAAATCATGTCGGGCGAGAAAAAACCGTGGAATGCAGTGCTTTTAATAACAGGCATCGTCGCCTTGCTGGGAGCACCCCAGATTCAGGCAGACGGAGCCAATCCAGATCCGGTTTGCGACATTGAGGCGCCCGTCGACCCGAAGATGGATAATCAGACTTTTCACAAGCTGGTGTTCTCGGTCTGCCCGGCAGAGTGTAAGAATTTGGCGGATATCCAATCCGAAATCAAATTCTACGAAAAGCGGATGAAAACCCATCCCATGAATACTCCGCTAGAGCTCCGCGACAAGCTGATTCCGAAGTGGGCGTCCGCGGGAGTCCTCAGGGAAGGCGTACCGAACGAAGACGAGTTTCTGCGCAAAGGCAAACAGATCATCACGGATCTCGAAGGCTACGTCGATTCTGACGGAACCTACGTGTCCGGCCTTTTGAGGAAGTTCACGCTCCTGAACGCCGAAAAGGACAGTCCTGCGAACAAGCTTGCCACGAAAGCCGAGAACAAGCGTTTTCGTGAAGCCTATGACCACGCAGAAAAGGCATTGAAAGATAAGCAACGAGACCTACGAGCCTGGCTGGACGAGGCAGGCGACCGAGCCAAGAAGCGCCAAAAAAAGTGCGAGAAATACCATTTGGCCTTGAACTCGGAGCTGCTGAAGCACCGGGAATCAGCACGGAAGGATCAGGAGGCAGGAGAGGTCCTGCAGGACCGCTCTCCATACGACGGTGAGCTGAAATTCATCTATCAAAACTGTGAATGGGTTGGCGACAAG
>CAYNDM010000001.1:0-10228 GCA_964395265.1 uncultured Bacteriovoracaceae bacterium | reverse complement strand
CTCCCAGCGGTCTAAGAGGGAAGTATATCTGCAAGGGTAAAGTCCGTTGCACTCGAATCGCTGCCAGGGTCGATAACACCGAACTCAAGTTTGTTGACAAGGTTCCTTACAAAGACAAGATCGCTTGCACCACTTCAGGGCCACGCTGCCCAAGCCCCGAGGATTGCGCTAACTCAACTGAGGATGACGACCTGCTGCGCACAAAGGAATTTCCAGGTGCAGGAGCGCCCAAAAAGGAAAGCGGTACCTCCGTCGGGGGTGAATAGCCCATGAGACCTGCGATCCTTCTTGCCGTTCTTTTGAGCGCCTCGAGCGCATCCGCCGCTAAGTCGGGCAACGTCGAGATCACTGGAAAGGTGACCAACTTCAACGAGAAGATGGTCACCTTCGATATCGACGGGACAGTGCTCAATGTTCCTAGGAAAGCTTTCGGCGACGCCGACCTGCGCCCCGGAAAGATCCTCGACGGCACGCTCGGCGTCGACGAGTTCTGGAAGCTGATCCGATCGCCGGCCTCCGCGCCGCGCCGAAAATAGGGCTCCCTCACTCGAGCGGTTCGATTCGCCTCATTGGCTTGGACGGATCGCTCAAGTCCAGCACGAGTCTTCTATTGAGGTAGCGATTCTTGACCACCACCCGTCCTGATCCGTCCGCGTCCATGACATCGCCGCGAGCCAAAGGAAACTCCGAAAGCTTCGAAGGCTCTGGCACTCCCTCCAGAGCCACGATCTGATTCTCGACCTTGGGCGAGACGCTGAATCGAATCAGATTGCCCTTGGACGTGATGTACAACCCGTCCTGCGTGTCTCGAAACCCGAAGTGTCCGTTTCGGCGCAGGATCTCTCCCTTGAATCGCTCATAGGACATCAGCGAAGCCTCGGTGGCCTCGAAGAAGCCGAAGGTGTCGTCGCCCTTCTTTACCCGCTCCTTGTCTTTGCTCTCACCGACGTAAACCATGGCGTAGAATCCATAGTCCAACGGGCAGCGAGGGGAGGCGAAGTTGAAGAAATTCCAACGCCCTTGAGTCTCGCGGCACTGCTCTGGGATATGCTCCGGAATCACTGGATTGTAGCCACAGGCGAAATCCCGGGTCAGGCAAACGCTCCTTCGCTTCTTGTAATCCTTGATTCCATCGATCCGGATGAATTCGCTCCAATCCAACCCCGAGCGGGACGGCATGAGGGTCGTGGGGACAGTCCAGCCTTCGAGCTCGTCCTGGTCGAAGTGGGATTTCACTCCGCTTCCCTTCACGTGGATCCCGCTGCCAGTGATGAGATAGCTTTTCGAAGAGGAGAAGGCCTCGAACCCGTCGTGCTTGAAGGTCTGGAGATAGGGATTGTGCTCCTTGCTGATCGCGAGATCGAGAATCAGGTCAGGAATCCGATAGCTCCCTACCGCGGGATAAAGCGCGAAACCCGCGTGCCAAGGAACCCAGAAAGGTCTCTCGAGCTCCGAAAGGACCTGAGTGTTCCCCGCATAAAGCAAAAGCCGGTCGATCTCCCGGTCCCCGTTCGCGCTTCCGATCAGAACACTAATGTCCTTATATCGGACCTGCCTCCTCCAAGGCACGGCACGTCTCAGGCCGTTGGATTGGATGGCCGTTCGCGCGGCCACATAATCGAGGACCGTCTGCGCGGTGAGCCTCACTTTCGGATCTTGGGCATATTCATAGACCAGCTGGATCGCCTGGATAGTGAACCCCTGGTACGGTTTCGCGTTATATTCCCAGAAGTCCTCCCTGAGAAACATTTTCAAGCTCTCAAGCCACCACTCATTGAAGCCGTTTCGGGAGTTATCGAGATCTTCGTCATATCTGCCTTGCTTCTTCAACTCCTCGAGCAAGAGCTGGTTCTGGAGATACCTCACCCCTTCGGTCATCAGGATATGGTTCTCGGTCTCAGGGAACTTCAAACCGCAGACCCGAATCGACGTCGCGTGTTTCGCTCCATGAACCGTAATGAGCTCGTTCATGATTCGTTCGCGCGTTTCTGGCCAGAGCAGCGCGGGTTGATCCTTGAAAAGATAGAGCAAGTGCATCAGCCCTTGCATCATGAAATCATAATCTCCCTTGCGCCGGCAAACCCCGCCCAAGAAACCTGCGAAATGGGTCCCCGGATTGCCGAAGGGACGAACGTTCTCACGGTCCATCAGCAGCGCGTTCACTTCAGCGACCTCTCGACCCCTGATCAGTTTCGCGATCAGTGGCTTCGCGAAATAATTCTTCTGGCCGATGTTGAACTGCAGCGCGCTCAGAGGCTGATCCGCGAAGTAATCGATGACCGCGTCCCTTCTCTCGTGAAAGGTTCGCTTCGCCTCTTCGACGGTCTCCGCCGGCGGTACTTTCGACAAATCCAACGCATATGCGCTCAACGGCGCAAGTGCAGCGATCGCTAAAGCGGCCGCAACAACGGAATGGCCCTGATTCCTTGGTCCCATCATTTCCCCTTTCGGCTCCATCTTCAGGGTCGCATGTTTTCGAAAGTCTCTTCAAAGGGCTATATTTGCCTGGTTTTCCACGAAATTTTTACACAGGCAGGGATCCGGTCAAATTCCGGTGACGGGAGCCCCGGAAGGCAACTTTTGCCGACCTCGCCATTTCATCAACAGAATCCTGTGCCAAGATCACGCAGCTTGCGTCAACATTTGGTCACCGTTCGACCGCGTTCACCCAAACGCACGTCGCTTTGCCGCGGACGCGGTGCTTGATCCGTCGCTTGTTCATTTCTCGGGCCAGAGCGATGAGGAAGAGCCGAGCGTTTGCACTGAATTCAGACACTCCTCGATTCAGGTCAGCATGGCGCACTCCCTGCACCTTCGGTGCATCATGATCTTCGAGCTACCAGACGAAAACCAGCGATCGTGTCCCGGCTGCGGTGCCCTCGAGGACGACTGGCCAGCCGGAGGGTTCGTCGCTAAAAGCGGCGAGATCCATTGTTGTCAGGCCTGCGCAGAAGGAAAGGCCTGCCTTTGCAATCCAGACAAAATCGAGGAGTCACTTGTCAAAAGACGAGGTGCATAAAAAGTCAGATCGAATTCCCGATACGAAAGGACCGCGTTTCATGAAAAGAACAGCATCGGCAGAATGGAAGCTGGGATTGAAAGATGGAGAGGGAAAGGTATCAACGCAAAGCGGTGCACTATCAGACCTGCCCTACTCTTATCGAACCCGATTTGAGAGCGCGGTCGGAACCAATCCGGAGGAACTGATCGCGGCAGCGCACGCCGGGTGTTTCTCCATGGCACTCTCCTGGGAGCTCCAAAAGGCGGGTTTCATCCCAGACACGATTCATTCTGACGCGATCCTGAGTTTCGAGCGAGTGGAAGGTGAATGGACTATTACCGAGGTCCAGCTCAACTCGTCAGCTCGAGTGCCAGGACTGGGTTCCGAGCGATTCTCCGAGATCGCCGAAGTCGCGAAATCTGGATGTCCTGTATCAAGAGCTCTCAAAGCGAAGATCAACTTGAGGGCGACGCTGCTTCCAATGGAGACAATGGAAACGGCGCAACTTCGCAAGGCAAGCGGTCTTTGAAACGAAACCGGCAACTCAGGAGAAAGTGATGGCAGAAAAGCAAACAATCCAACGCTCCCGCGCAAAGGCCAGAAAAGGCCGATCACCTTCGACTCAAGCGGGTGAGTTCGTCCGCGAAGAGATGCGCCACATCCGAAAAGGCAAGCACGGCGCTCGCTCGACCCAGCAAGCGATCGCTATCGGTCTTTCCAAGGCTCGAAGGGCGGGAGTCCGTGTTCCGAAGCGCGGCGGCGAAAAATCGAGCGAAAGCTCAAGCAAGAGCGCGAGTCACACTCGCACACGGACTCAACCCTCTGCAAGAAGGTCTCGCGCGACCTCGGGAGCGCTCAAGCGCGAGCCCAGAAGCGCCGCGTCTCATGAAGCTTTGTCGCGTCAGGCAAGGAAAAGCGCGGCAAGTCGTGGATCAGGCAGCCGCAAGCAGGCAGCGCTTCGAGCGGTGAGAACCAAAGGGTCGGCCGAGATAAGGTCCGCGGCAAGAAAGGCGGCTCGCACCCGACAGCGGCGTTCGGCCTAGCTTGAACAGCTAGCTCGATCCGAGATACTCGATCGGTATCGGGCGCGAAAACACCGAACGGGGGCTTCCTGAGGATGATTCGGCTTTTCCTCTGCGGCGACGTCATGACTGGCAGGGGGATCGACCAGATATTCCCTTACTCCTGCCCTCCGCGTTTGCATGAGCCCTACGTGAAGGACGCCAGGGATTACGTGAAGATCGCCGAGAACAAGCATGGACCCATTCCTCGTCAGGTGAGTCCCGAGTATGTGTGGGGAGATGCGCTTGCGGAGTTCGACCGGTTCACGCCGGAATTCAAGATCATCAACTTGGAAACAAGCATCACTCTGAGCGACCAATGGGTCGACAAAGGCATCAACTACCGAATGCATCCAAAGAATATTGAATTCCTGAGCAAAGCGAGGATCGACTGCTGTGTCCTGGCGAACAATCATATCCTGGATTGGGGAGTCGCAGGCATGAGCGAAACCTTGGATGCCCTGAGGCATGCAGGGATCCAAGCGCCTGGAGCCGGCCACGATTTCCTTTCGGCATCCGCACCGGCAGCTCTTTCAGCAGAAAGCAAGGGACGGGTATTGGTTTTCAGTTTCGGATTTGAGTCGAGCGGAATTCCCCATGATTGGGCGGCGAGGCCCGGGCACCCTGGCGTCTGGCTCGTGAACGGGTTGTCTGAGCCATCTCTTCGTGAGATCGGCGAAAGAGTTCGGCAGGAGCGAAAGGAGGGCGATATCGTCATTACCTCGATCCATTGGGGCCCGAATTGGGGTCATCAGATCTCATGGGAAGAGACCGCCTTCGCGCACGCGCTGATCGACGAAGCAGGAGTCGACCTGATTCATGGCCACTCCTCCCACCACCCTAAAGCGTTTGAGGTCTATCGTGGCAAGCTGATCCTGTACGGCTGCGGTGACTTCATCAATGATTATGAGGGAATTTCCGGGTACGAGGAATTTCGAGGCGACCTGGGGTTGATGTACTTCGCCGATATCGATAGCGAGAAAGGGCGACTCTCCCGCCTTGAGATGGTTCCGACGCAGATGAAAGGTTTTCAAGTCAAGAAAGCGCCTGCTCGCGACGTGGACTGGCTGGCGGGCGTCCTGAGCCGGGAGGGCGAGCGGTTTGGGATCCGGGTTCAAAAAACCGGAGATCGACTCGCTGCGGTCTGGGACCTGCAATAAGCACTCAAGAATCTGCCATCTAGAGGAGCGAGCCGCATGCGCACTGATGATTTTCGACCTCAGAAAGGCGACGCGCTGATCATCGTCGATCTCCAGAAAGATTTCCTACCCGGCGGCAGCCTTGCGGTTCCAAGGGGAGACGAGGTGATTTCGCCGCTCAACCAAGCCATCGATGTTTTTCGCGAGAACGGGCTTCCTATTTTTGCGACTCGCGACTGGCATCCATCCGATCACTGTTCCTTTCAAGCGCAAGGCGGGCCTTGGCCGCCTCATTGCGTGGCCAGGACGCCAGGCAGCGAATTCGCGAGCGACCTTCGTCTTCCAGAATCCGCAATAATCGTTTCGAAAGCGATGACCCGGGACCGGGACGCCTATTCCGGGTTCCAGGACACGGATCTTCATGCTCAGCTTCAGCAACTCGCCGTATCTCGAATTTTCGTAGGAGGGCTCGCGACGGATTACTGCGTCCTGAACACCGTGAAAGATGGCATCCGGTTGGGCTACCGGGTCTATCTTCTCCAAGACGCCGTTCGGGGAGTGAATGTTCGATCGGACGACGAGCAGAAGGCGATAACTGAAATGCGGGAGCATGGGGCCTTTCCGATCACGACGGCTGCTCTAAACGCAGGAGAAAACGCCCGCCGAACCGCCTAAGCGCTTCCCACTCCTGAATTTCGGCGTAGACAATGCCGTCTCTAGCCAGGTCTCCAATCTGCATTCCATTCTGGAATGCGGATCCGATGCATCACATTCAATATCAAGGGTCTTACGGACAGCTGGTTCGAAGATCGCGCTCAGGCGGTGACTGCCGCCTTGCGGCGGCACAATCCGGATCTGGTCTGCTTCCAAGAAGCCGCAATCCGGCAGGATCAACCCCTTTATCACCAGGCCCGTGCCATTGGAGAGGACCTAGGACTGGAAAATACCGTTTTCGCTCCTTACGGCAATCCGGCCGAAATGATCTCGAGGGATCAAGGCGGAATCGCTTTGATCTCGCGATGGCCCGTGTGTGACGTGCGAGTCAGAAGGCTTCCTCCTGGCCATGGCGGGCCTTCAGACGCACGAGTCGTGGTATTTGCCGCCATCCAGTCGCCAAACGGACGTCTGGGCGTCGTAACCACTCATCTCTCTTGGCGCCCCGAGGAGTCCGAAGTGCGCCTCATGCAGATGGGTGTGATCCTCGGAGAAATTTCCCGCAACCCCTGGGGTCCAACTGTCGACAAGATGGTTCTTATGGGAGACTTGAATGCCAACCCGGATGAGCCGGTCATTCATGCCTTGAGCGAGACTCTGACCGATGCGTATCCAAACAGAAACCCCGGCGAAGCTGGATACACGTGGAGCTCCCACAACCCCGGTACGCGCACGGAAAATCTTCCAGATCGAAGGATCGACTACATCTTCTGCGATCGAAATGCGATCGTTCGGGAATGCGAGGTTATTTTGAAACAGGCAAAACCCGTGTTCCCGTCGGACCACTTCGGAGTTTTAGCGGAATTGGAATGGCAGGACCGGCAGGACTAGGCCGATCCTCATCGCTTGATCAGCCGTTTGAGGCGAGCCCAGGGCAACGCGTTAAGGACGTCATCCCGCTCGATCCATCCACGGCGAGCTTGCGCCAGGCCGAAGCGCAGAGCGCCCAGGTCATGCTCGTTATGCGCATCCGTCGAAATGGCGACCTTGACCCCCATATCCTTCGCCATCTTGCAGTGAATATCGCTGAGATCCATTCGATCCGGTTGCGAATTCACTTCGAGGAAACAACCACGATCCCGTGCGGCTTCTACAATCCTCTCCATATTCGCTTCGTAGGCCTTTCTCTCGTCAATCAGTCTGCCCGTGGGGTGACCCAGAATCGTGAAATAGGGGTTATCCATCGCCCGGATGATCCGTTCCGTTTGCTTCTTCTCAGAAAGATCAAACTTCGAGTGAATGGAGCAAACGGTGAGGTCAAGTTCTTTGAGTATCGAATCGGGGAGGTCGAGTGAGCCGTCTTCCAGGATATCGACTTCGATGGCTTTGAGGAGTCGGAATCCCCGGATCTTTTCATTAAAACGGTCGATCTCCTGGATCTGCTGCATGAGGCGACGCGGGTTCAGTCCTTTCGCCACCGTCAGGTGTTTGGAATGATCCGTAATCGCTAGGTACTCGTAACCTCTCTTCCGGGCGAGCCCGGCCATTTGCTCCAAACTCAATTTTCCGTCCGTGGCGTGCGTATGGGCATGAAGATCGCCGCGGATGTCTTCTTGGGTGACAAGTCTGGGGAGGCGATTTTCTCGAGCCGCTTCAATCTCTCCGCGCATCTCCCGAAGCTCGGGCTCGATGTAAGGCAGATCGACCTGCTTGTAAACTTCCTCCTCGGTTCGCCCTGCGATCCGACTGTTTCCACGGAAGACACCGTACTCGTTGATCTTCAATCCACGCCGGACCCCCAGCATTCGAACGGCGATGTTATGCGGCTTTGATCCCGTGAAATAGTGCAACGCCGCCCCGTAGCTGGCCTCGGGCACGACCCGGAGGTCCACTTGTACTCCGAACCTAAGAAAAACCGTCGCCTTGGTGGTTCCTCGGGCAAGGACCCTCTCGACCTCTTCGTAATGAATGAAGCGATCGATCACTTCTGCGGACTTTCGGCATGCCACCAGGATATCGATGTCACCCACGGTCTCCTGCCTGCGACGATAGCTTCCAGCGATAATCGCCTGCTTGATCCCTGGTACGGCATTCAGATAGGCGAGAAACGGCTCGGCGATTTGCTCGGCAACCGCAAGCTTGATTCTCTTGGGCTGCGACGCCGTCCGCTCAAGCTCCTCGAGAATGCTGTGCTCTAGTTTCTCCCCAAATCCCCGCAGTCGGCGAAGTTTTCCGCTCTGAACGACCGAATTGAGATCCTTGAGATTTCGAATCTTGAACTGATTGCGGAGCGCGAGAACGCGCTTAGGCCCTAATCCAGGGATCTTGAGCAAAGGGGATAAGTCTTTCGGTATTCTCCGTTCCGCTTCTTGAAGGGCCGAGAGCCGCCCGGTCGTAGCGATTTCTCGCACCTTGCCTCGAAGATCCTCGCCCAAGCCGGGGAGCTTAGGAATGTCTTCGCCGTGCGCAATAAGCTCGGCGAAACTCTGAGGCCATCCGCTTACGACACGAGCGGCGTTGCGGTAGGCACGAACTCGAAATGGATTCGCTCCTTCGATCTCGAGCAGGTCCGCGAGATCAGAAAAAATCTGTCCAATATAGGAATTATGGACGGCCATACCAGCTCTGATCAGAACTTGCATTCCGTATTCCTGAAGATGTTCTGGCAAAGCTCATGGCCTGAGTCAGCGTACCGAGCCAGTCCGCTTTTGACGGATTCGTATCACTTCGCGATGATCCAAGGATATCTGGATTACGGGATGACGGAGTCCGCCGTCTTCGAATTCTTCGTTCGAAGAATGCCCAAGGATCGAAATTTCTTGGTCGCAGCAGGACTCGAAGAGGTTCTCGACTATCTCATCGGTCTTCGATTTGATCGGGATGAGATCGAATGGCTGAAATCCACGAGACGTTACGGAGAGAAGCTCCTGAGCTATCTCAGTGAGTTTCGGTTTACCGGCGATGTCTGGGCCATGCCCGAAGGCGAGATCTTCTTCGCTGGAGAGCCGCTCCTTCGCGTGAAAGCCCCTCTACCGGAGGCGCAACTGATCGAAACCCGACTGATCAACCTCCTTCAGCTGCCAATTCTGGTTGCATCAAAGGCGGCCCGGTGTGTCCTGGTGTCAGAAGGAACGCTTCTCATCGACTTCGGGCTGAGACGAGCTCATGGAGCGGAGGCGGGGCTTTTCGCGGCCAGAGCCGCCTACCTCGCTGGATTCCATGGGACATCCACCGTGCTGGCCGGGCGGCGCTTCGGAGTTCCCGTCCACGGCACGATGGCGCACTCCTTCATTGAAGCACATGATGACGAATCCACGGCTTTCGAGCACTTTGCGCGATCGAACCCCGAGCGCCTTACGCTTTTGATCGATACCTATGACACCGAAGCAGCCGCGAGAAAGCTCAAGGAAGTGGCTTCCCGGCTCAGCCCCTATGGGATTTCGATTCAGGGAGTACGATTGGACAGCGGAGACTTGGGCGAGCATGCAAGAAGGGTGAGAACGATCCTGGACGCCAGCGGCTTAAACAGCGTTAGGATTTTCGCCAGTGGAAGCATCGACGAGTTCTCGATCCGGTCCCTGATGAAGGATCGCGCGCCGATCGACGGTTTCGGCGTGGGTACCCACCTAACGACCTCGCAGGACGTTCCTTTCCTCGATTGCGCGTACAAACTCCAAGAATACGCGGGGCGTCCGCGCTGGAAATTATCCGAGGGGAAGGCGACGCTTCCGGGAAGCAAGCAAGTGCATCGGATTCGCGACAGATCAGGAAACATGCTACGCGATCGGGTAACGCTTGAGGACGAGAGGAGCGAGGGCGAGATTCTTTTGCATCAAGTCATGGCACAAGGTCGGATATTGGGGAGAATGCCGACTTTAGATGAATCTAGGCAAGCTTGCTTGACCAGGATCGCAAATCTACCCGCTTCATTGAAATCGATTATCAACCCGCATATCTACCCGGTAGAGACCTCGCGCAAGCTAACGGATATGGTCGTGACTCCCGGACCGAATAGAAGACTTGCGGCCTAGGTACAGTCCCGCCGAGCGATGCATGGATCCCATACCGTCACCCTACGCACGCTTCACGCGGCTAGGAGTCGCTTTCCTCGCAGAAGGGTTTCGGTGTAGGCCCAAAGCTGGTTCCGAAGATCTAGGTCGAAAGCTCTTCGATCCGGCTCGGCTTCCTGATCCCGCTCGAAGTATTTTCCGGTGACGTTTTCCAAACTCTTGTCAGCCGCTACGAAAAGCGGAAATTCAGCGCCATCGGCCGGCGACATCCCATGGCCGGGGCCGAATCCCGCTCGAAGAAGCTTCGTATCGACGCCCCCCGGATGGACGCAGTTCACGGAGATCCCAGGCCCTGGAATCCGC